>DATCQG010000132.1:0-4453 GCA_036569625.1 Dermatophilaceae bacterium
TGGGCACCGGTATCTGGTGGCGCCTGCTGCACGAGCGCCCGCCACGGCGCGTCATACCGAAGGACCCCACTGCCACTGGTCAGCCGGACCTTGGTCTGGTTGCGTGGCAGGAATACCTTGCCCACCTGCAGGCCGCTGACCCACCCGGCGGCCCACCCAGCTGAGCTCTCAACGCCAGCCGGTGGGCACCAGATTCTCGAGGGCGACCACCAGGAAGAGAAGGCTGAGATAGGTGATGGACAGGTGGAAGAGCCGGCCGGACTGTGCGGCCAGCCCCTCTCGGACCCGGCGCCGCAGGGCGTACGCCTCTCGCAGGAACATCGCTCCCAACAGAACCGCGGCGAGCGCGTACAGCGGACCGGTGCGGGCTACCGGCCACAGCAACAGCGAGGCGGCGACCATCGCCCAGGAGTACGCAACGATCCTGGCCGTTACCACCTCTGCGGTGGCCACGACGGGAAGCATGGGGACGCGCGCCGCCGCATAGTCCGCCTTGAACTGCATCGCCAGTGCCCAGAAGTGCGGGGGCGTCCACAAGAAGACGATGAGGAACAGCACCACCGGGGCCCAGGCCAGATGCCCGGTCACCGCCGTCCAGCCGATCAGCACCGGCATGCAGCCCGCAGCGCCTCCCCACACGATGTTCTGCGCTGTACGGCGTTTGAGCAGCCGTGTGTATACCAGCACATAGAAGGCGATGGCCGCTGCGGCCAGCGCGGCACTGAGCGCATTTGTCGTCAGCCACAGCAGCGTCAATGACAACCCGCCCAGGACAAGGCCGAAGATGAGGGCACTGCGGGGACTGACCAGGGAATGGTTGAGCGGGCGATTCTTCGTGCGCAGCATGATGGCGTCGATATCGCGGTCGTAGTAGCAGTTGAGGGCATTAGCACTGCCCGCCGCCAACGTGCCGCCAACCAGGGTCCCGACGACCAGACCCACCCCGGGCAGTCCCCGCGCAGCCAGCATCATGGCAGGGACGGTCGTCACCAGGAGAAGCTCGATGATCCGCGGCTTGGTCAAGGCCACATAAGCCCTCACCGTTGCCAGAAGCTGTGATGAGCTGCTGCCAGGTTCAACACGAGCGTTGGCGGTATCAACCATGTCACTCCGATCCCTTCGAAACATTGTCGCAGAGCGAACCGTTGTGAGGACTCAGTTCGGTCGTTTGCTTTTCTTGGGTGAATCCGAACATGACCGGGATTCTCTGCTCAAGACTCAGCGGAGCGTATCTTGTCAGACAACGACCCTGTATCGGAAAGGCCAATGCTGCGTCATGTCCAACCTTTCAGGCTCTCGTGTCCGCATTGCGGGGGTCATGGTCTCGGCACTCGCGCTGGCAGCCTGCACCGGGGGGACTCCCCCGCCGGCCGCCGGCCTCACCCGGAGGGTCGACTCCCCGGGCGTCAGCCGCATCGCGCCGGCTGATCGACGGATCGCCCCCAACCTGAGCGGAACGACGCTCGCGGGCTCGGCGTTCGCACTGGACGACGTCGCCGGAAACGTCGTTGTCGTCAACGTCTGGGCATCGTGGTGCGCACCGTGCCGGATCGAGTCCCCGGTCCTCGCCCGCCTGGAACGCGAGCTGGCGACGCAGAAGGTTCGTTTCGTCGGTATAGACGAGACGGACACCACCGCCTCCGCCAGGCGGTTCGTCGCATCGGTGGGTGCGACATACCCGCAGCTGGTCGACTCAGGGGGAGCACTCCTCGGGCAGCTCCCCCTGCTGCCCCAGAAGGGGATCCCGAGCACCCTGATCCTGGATCGGCACCGCCGGATGGCAGCGCGGGTGATCGGACCCGCCACCGGTGAGGAGATACAGACCCTGGTCAGCGAGCTGCTGCAGGAGGACTGAACGCCGGACCGGAACGGATTCGGACAGCACACGATAGCCACCCCTACCTGTCCCCCTGGTGCTCGACGAGGCTTGTGACCTCGTCCCGCGACGTCAGGAAGCGATGCTGGTCCCGCCAAGGAGGTTGCGGACCTCGGACTCGATGTAACGTCGGTGTCCACCGAGGGTGCGCAGGGACGTAAGCTTCCCCGCCTTGGCCCACCGGGTGACGGTCTTGGGGTCGACACGGAAGAGCGATGCGACCTCGGCCGGGGTCAACAGGGCCTCAGCTTCAACTGCGCGGCTGGTCATGATTCCTCCGAAGGTGCAGAGATCTGGAAATGTCCATTTTGGGCTATCTGATCGAAAAGTGGAAGGCTGCGGATGGGTCATATCCGGTGTCCGAAATGACTAGTTACTTCGGGCCGCCCGCACGAGAGCATGGTCAACCTGCTCGAGCGACCGCCCCGCATAGGCTGAACCCGCGCGAGGTTCGCGCGACAGGGTTTGACTCCGGGAGCCGCCACCGTGTCCGTCTCATCGCCGATCATCCCCCTCTCCCCGCTCGGCCACGAGCAGGTCGCCTTCTGCCATGACAACGACACCGGACTGCGGGCGATCATTGCCATCTACTCCACGGCGCTGGGGCCGGCCCTGGGTGGGACACGCTTCTACCCCTATGAGTCTGAAGAGATGGCGCTTCAGGACGCTCTCCGCCTCTCTCGCGCCATGGCCTACAAGAACGCCGTCTCGGGCCTGGACCACGGTGGCGGCAAAGGCGTCATCATCGGCGACCCGGCCACCGACAAGAACGAGGCCCTGCTGCGCGCCTACGGCCGGTTCGTCGAGAGCCTTGGCGGGCGCTACGTCACGGCCGCCGACGTGGGCACCTACGTCGCCGACATGGACATCATCGCCAAGGAGACCCGCTTTGCTACCGGCCGCACCGAAGCCAACGGCGGCGCGGGTGACTCATCGGTGCTCACGGCATACGGCGTCTTCCAGGGTATGCGGGCCAGCGCGGCCCATGTCTGGGGCACACCGACCCTGACCGGAAGAACTGTTGGTATCGCGGGGGTCGGCAAGGTGGGCAGCCTCCTGAGCGCGCTTGCCCTGGACGACGGTGCCCGCGTGGTCGTGACGGACGTCAACCGCGCCGCGGTCGACTCGCTCCTCGAGAAGCACCCCGAGATCGAGGTCGCACCGGATGCTCCTTCGCTGGTGGCCTCGGAGCTGGATGTCTACTCGCCGTGCGCCCTCGGTGGCGCGCTCGACGACGCAACCGTGCAGGTGCTGAGCGCCAAAGTGGTGTGTGGAGCGGCCAACAACCAGCTCGTCATGGAAGGCGCGGGTGGTACCGCCGAGAAGCTGATGGCTCGTGGCATCACCTATGCGCCGGACTTCCTCGTCAATGCCGGTGGTGTGATCCAGGTCAGTGACGAGCTCCACGGTTTTGACTTCGCCCGGGCCAAAGCACGAACGAAGGACATCTTCGACGCGACGGCTTCGGTGCTGAGGGTCGCCGCGGACCAGGGAATCTCGCCAGCAGTCGCCGCCGACCGCCTCGCCGAGCAGCGGATGGCACAGGTCGGAAGCAACCGGATCTGGCTCCCAGCACATTGATCCCAAAAGCGAGGGCCCCCGGTCCGCCGGAACTTGCTTTCACCGTGTAGCGTTGGTCCTACGAAATACGAGATTCCCGGGACCGCTCCGTGAAGACTCTGATTCACTCCTGAATCGGGTCCAAGCGATGCCGCCCCGGCAGACGCGCGAGGGGGTCGATGCCATGGGGCGCGGCCGGTCCAAAGCCAAGCAGACCAAAGTTGCTCGTGAGCTGAAGTACTACAGCCCGAGCACTGATTTGCATGCTCTTGAGCGAGAGCTGCACGGACCGTCGAGATTCGACAGCCGGCCGGAGCGTGTCATCGACACCCCTGCGTCAGCCGAGGAGAACGACGACCATGACGCCTGGGCCTCGGGTGAGAGCTGACCAAGCCTGATCTCCAAGGGCCCAACCCGGGCCCTGCCTGGCGAGGGTGAGCGTCAGTGCGGGTGAGTGCCTACGACCTGCACCGATCCACCGTCAACGCCCTTTGCGCCCCGGACCACCGGGGCACCCTCCTGTATGGGTGCTTCGGTCAGGTCAGTGACCTGACCAAGCAGCCAGGACTCGATGCCCTTGGCTCTCAGAGTGGCGATAGCGAGGTCCACCTGATCAGCCGGTAGGACCGCCACGAAGCCGATGCCCATGTTGAGCGTTCGTTCGAGGTCCGCCATCGGCACGTGACCGAGCTCGCGAACCACCTCGAAGACCGCGGGCGGGGACCAGGTTGAGCGATCGACCCGGGCGAAGGCATCCGGCGGCAGCACGCGGGCGAGGTTCGCTGCCAAGCCTCCACCGGTGACGTGGCTCAGTGCGTGGATATCGACGCCGCTGGTGCGAATCAGGGCCAGCAGATCCCGGGCATAGACGCGAGTGGGTTCGAGCAGCTCCTCACCCAGCGTCCGCCCGAACTCGGCCACCTGCCGGTCAAGCCCCCACCCTGCGGTGGCAAAGACCCTGCGCACCAATGAGTAACCGTTGGAGTGCAGCCCCGACGACCCAAGTGCCACCACCGC
>DATCQG010000133.1:0-2867 GCA_036569625.1 Dermatophilaceae bacterium
CAGCGGGGACACGGTCGGTGACTCAAGGCCCGGCGTCAGCGCGCAGGCCTGCTCCACCAGCTCGACCGACACGTCGTAGTCCATCATCACGTAGCTGTGAGCGGTGATCACGCCCTGGAGGCGGCGGGTCAGGATGTCGAGGGCGCCCTGCGAGGGGGTGTCCCTGCGCTGGATCAGGACGGCCTCGCTGCGCAGGATCGGGTCGCCGAAGACCTCGAGGCCCTGCTGACGCAGGGTGGTCCCGGTCTCGACGACATCGGCGATCACGTCGGCGACACCCAGCGTGATGGCAGTCTCGACCGCACCGTCCAGGCGAATCACCTCGGACCGGACTGCGTGCTCGGCAAGATGGGCGGTCACCAGCCCGGCGTAGCTCGTGGCGACCCGCTTGCCGTCGATGTCCTTGACACTCGTGGCGACACCGGGCTTTGCGGCATAGCGGAAGGTCGAGGCGGCGAAACCCAGAGGTATCGACTCGAACGCCGCGGCACCGGAGTCCAGCAGGAGGTCACGACCGGTGATCCCGCCGTCCAGGGTGCCCGAGCCGACATAGACAGCGATGTCTCGCGGGCGCAAGAAGAAGAACTCGATGTCGTTGTCGACATCGGTCAGCACGAGCTCCTTGGGGTCGCGACGACTCCTGTAACCAGCCTCGCGCAGCATCTCGGCGGCGGGCTCGGCCAGAGAGCCCTTGTTGGGCACGGCGATTCGTAACATGTCATGGGTCCTTGCGGTTGAGGACGAGCGCTCGCTCAGAGGTGGGCGTAGACGTCGTCGAGCGAGATGTCAGCAGCAACCATCAGCACCTGCACGTGGTAGAGCAGCTGGCTGATCTCCTCTGCCGTGTGCGCCTTGCCCTCGTACTCGGCGGCCATCCACACCTCGGCGGCCTCCTCGACGATCTTCTTGCCGATCGCATGGACCCCGGCGTCCAACGCGGCAACGGTGCCCGACCCCTGCGGGCGGGTGGCAGCCTTGTCGGTCAGCTCGGCATACAACTGGTCGAAGGTCTTCACGATGGTCTAGGTTACGGGGCCATCCTGCCGGGCCGTGCGCGAGTCCGTGGTGCGGACGCGCTCGGGCCCAACCAGCCCCTTTTGGCCCGAAAAGACCCTTCTAACGCATCCGTGATACAAAGTCGGAGACTAGTCCGAGGGGGATCCGACGTCGATGGAGACAGGTGCAGGGATGACAGACAGCTCGCGAGTTCGGTCCAAGGCCTTGGCAGACAAGGTCATGTCGGCGCAAGAGGCCGCCCTGTTCATCGCGGCGGGCTCGAACGTCGGGATGAGCGGGTTCACCGGTGCCGGCTATCCGAAGGCAGTCCCCGGGGCGCTGGTCGATCGCATGAGCGAGGCGAAGTCGCGTGGTGAGCGTTTCGCCGTCAGCGTCTGGACCGGCGCGTCGACGGCACCAGAGCTCGACGGAGCGCTGGCGGAGGTCGAGGGTGTGGACCTGCGCATGCCCTACCAGTCCGACCCGGTGAGCCGCGCCAAGATCAACGCCGGGCTGATGGACTACATGGATATCCATCTGTCCCACGTTGCACAGATGGTGTGGGAGGGCTTCTTCGGGCACATGGACATCGCCGTGATCGAGGTGGCCGGGATCACCGAGGATGGCGAGCTGATCCCCTCGTCCTCGGTGGGCAACAACAAGACGTGGATCGACCAGGCCGACAAAGTGATCCTCGAGGTGAACTCCGCACAGCCCATCGAGCTCGAGGGCATGCACGACGTCTACTACGGCACCGCGCTGCCGCCGAACCGATTGCCGCTGCAGATCATCGATCCTTCCGACCGGATCGGTGTGCCCTACCTGCACTGCCCGCCGGAGAAGATCATCGCCATCGTGGAGACCAACAGCCCCGACCGCAACTCGCCGTTCAAGGCGCCGGATGCCGACTCGAAGCAGATCGCGGGCCACATCATGGACTTCCTGGCCCACGAGGTGAAGATGGGCCGGCTGCCCGAGACGCTGCTACCACTTCAGTCGGGTGTCGGAAATATCGCCAACGCCGTGCTGATGGGGCTCGACGAAGGCCCGTTCCGGCCGTTGACCGCCTACACCGAGGTGATCCAGGACGGCATGCTGCAGATGCTCAAGAGCGGCACGCTGAGCATGGTCTCGGCGACTGCGTTCTCCCTCAGCGACGCGGCCATGGCTGATCTGTGCGAGAACATCGCCGATTACAAGCACCGGATCATCCTTCGCCCGCAGGAGATCAGCAACCACCCCGAAGTCATTCGCAGGCTCGGCTGCCTGTCGATGAACGGCATGATCGAGGCCGACCTGTACGGCAACGTCAACTCAACCCATCTGATGGGCTCGAGCATCGTGAACGGCATCGGTGGCTCGGGTGACTTCGCCCGCAACGCCTACATCTCATTCTTCGTCACGCCGGCGACCGCCAAGGGTGGCGCGATCTCGTGCGTCGTTCCGATGGTCAGCCATGTCGACCACACCGAGCACGACACGCACATCATCGTCACCGAGCAGGGTCTGGCCGACCTGCGCGGACTGCCGCCCAGGCGCCGTGCCCAGGTGATGATCGACCAGTGCTCGCACCCGGACTACCGGGCCGAGCTTCAGGACTATCTCGACCGGGCCACGGCCAGCTCACCCGGCAAGCACACGCCGCACCTGATCGAAGAGTCGTTGTCGTGGCACGCCCGGTACCTGCAGGACGGCACGATGCAGCCTGCCTGAACGCTATGCGTTCAGCCCCCTTCGCTCATTCAGGGTGAGCACGGTCGCCACCGCTGCGGTGGCCGCCTCGTGGCCCTTGTCCTCGCTGGACCCCTCGAGCCCAGCGCGGTCGAGGGCCTGCTGCTCGTCGTCGCAGGTGAGGACGCCGAAGCCCACCG
>DATCQG010000134.1:0-9204 GCA_036569625.1 Dermatophilaceae bacterium
TGCTGTATGTCGGCACGTTCGGTTCGTTCATCGGCTACAGTTCCGCGTTGCCCCTGTTGATGAAGACCCAGTTCCCCGCAGTTCACGGTGTGTACTTCGCGTTCCTGGGCGCGCTGGTCGGCTCGGCGTTCCGGCCGGTCGGTGGCTGGCTCGCTGACCGCATCGGTGGGGCCCGGATCACCGCCGCGGCGTTCGTCGCGATGACGGTCGGCGTCGGTGGCGTCATCTACTCGGTGCAGCACCGCGCGTTCGGGCCGTTCCTGGGGTCCTTCCTGGTGCTTTTCGTCCTCACCGGCCTCGGCAACGGCTCGACCTACCGGATGATCCCCGCGATCTACCGCACGCTGGCCGGTGCCGACGCCTCAGCCCCCGAGGCGATGGTGAACGCCCGGCGGCAGACCGCCGCGGCCCTCGGCGTCATCTCTGCAGTGGGCGCCTACGGTGGCTTCTTCGTGCCGCGAGCACTGGGCGCGTCGGTCAGCCACACCGGCAGCATCGAGGCGGCGCTTGTGGGCTTTGTCGCCTTCTACGCGGTGTGCTTCGCCGTCACGTGGTGGTGCTACCTGCGCCGCACCGTCATGGTGTCGCGGGTGCCCAGCCTGGCCCACGCGAACGTCTGATGGCCACCGAGACGCACTGCCCCTACTGCTCCTTGCAGTGCGGCATGCGGCTGGAGTCGACCCGTCGCGAGGTCACCGTCGCTCCCTGGCCGGAGTTCCCCACCAATGCCGGCGGTCTGTGCCGCAAGGGCTGGACAGCCCCGGCGTTGCTGCGGCATCGCGAACGGCTCACTAGCCCTTTGGTACGCGACCGCGCCACCGGGGAGCTCACGGCGGTCTCCTGGGACGAGGCGCTCGACCGTGTCGCAACCGGCCTGATCAAGATCCAGGAGCGGCACGGTCGGGACAGTGTCGGCGTCTTCGGTGGAGGGGGTCTGACCAACGAAAAGGCCTACGCGCTCGGCAAGTTCGCCCGGGTGGCGCTACGGACGAGCGGCATCGACTACAACGGCAGATGGTGTATGTCGTCAGCCGCCACCGCGGGTCAGCGCGCCTTCGGGCTCGACCGTGGTCTGCCGTTCCCGCTCGCCGACATCGAGGACGCCACTGTCGTCGTCCTCGTGGGCAGCAACCTGGCCGAGACCGCACCACCAGCGGCCCATCACCTCCAAGCGTTGAAGGACAACGGCGGCACGCTGGTCGTCATCGACCCGCGCGTGACTGCGACCGCCTCCCGGGCCGACACTCACATCCAGCCGGTGCCCGGCACGGACCTGGCGCTCGCGAACGGGGTCCTGCACGCCATCGTGTCCGATGGTCAGGTCGACCAGGACTACGTCGACGCCCGTACCACCGGGTTCGCCCAGGTCCGTCAGCTCGTGGCCGGGTACTGGCCCGAGCGGGTCGAGCGGATCACCGGCGTCTCAGCACCGGAGATCGTCGCGCTGGCTCGGCTGCTGGCACAGGCAGATTCGGTCATCATCCTCACGGCTCGCGGTGCCGAACAGCACGCCTCCGGCACGAACACGGTCCTGGCCTGGATCAACGTCGCTCTGGCGCTCGGCCAGCCGGGACGCCCACACGCCGGCTATGGCTGCATCACCGGCCAGGGCAACGGTCAGGGCGGGCGGGAACACGGTCAGAAGGCCGACCAGCTGCCCGGCTATCGCAAGATCGACGACCCCGCTGCGCGCGCGCACGTCGCCCAGGTGTGGGGCATCGAAGCGGACGACCTGCCGGGACCCGGCCGGTCGGCATACGAGATGTTGGACGCCATGGGGACCGACGACGGTGTCCGGGCGCTGCTCGTGTTCGGGTCCAACATCGTGGTCTCGGCCCCGAACGCCTCCCACATCGGTGAGCGGCTCGACGCACTGGACCTGCTGGTCGTCGCCGACTTCGTGATGTCCGAGACCGCCGCCAGGGCGGACGTGGTGCTGCCGGTGACCCAGTGGGCCGAGGAGACCGGCACCATGACCAACCTCGAGGGGCGGGTCATCCTGCGACGCAAGGCGCTCACACCACCAGACGGCGTGCGCAGCGACCTCGACGTCATCTCCGGTCTGGCTGGGCGGCTCGGCGTGGCAACGGGATTCGACACCGACCCGGAGGTGGTGTTCGGCGAGCTGCGTCTGGCAAGCGCCGGCGGACCGGCCGACTACTCCGGCATCGACTACGACCGGATTACCCGTGAGCTCGGCGTCTTCTGGCCGTGCCCGGACACCGGCGACGGGACGGCGCACCCGGGGACCCCCCGGCTGTTCCTTGACCAGTTCGCCACGCCGGACGGCCGGGCCCGCTTCCACCCGGTCGACCACGTCGGTGCGGCCGAGCAGCCCTCGCGCGACTACCCGTTCTATCTGACCACCGGCAGAGTCCTCGCGCAGTACCAGAGCGGCGCCCAGACGCGCCGGGTCCGCGAGCTCGACACCGCCGCGCCGGGTCCGTTCGTTGAGCTGCACCCGATGGTGGCGGAAGAACTGGGCCTAGTGGAAGGCGAGCAGGTCCGGGTGGCCACGCGCCGCGGCCAGATGGTCGCGCCTGCCAGGATCTCGACCGGCATCCGCCGGGACACGGTGTTCCTGCCGTTCCACTGGGTCGGCGCCAACCTGCTCACCAACGACGTCCTCGACCCCTCCTCGAAGATGCCGGAGTTCAAGGCCTGCGCGGCGTCGCTGGAGCGCGTGCGCGGCCCGGCATCAAGGCCATCAAGGCCATCAAGGCCATGAACGCCATCAGCGTGAGCCAGCCTGAGCATCTGGTCGTGATCGGCAACGGAATGGCCGCGATCCGCCTGGTCGAGGAGCTCGTCCGTCGCACGGCGCCCTTGCGGGTCACGGTCATCGGCGATGAGCCCGGGCCGGCCTACAACCGCATCCTGCTCTCGGCGGTGCTCGAAGGCAGCCACCCGCCCGGGGAGCTGAGGCTCAAGGATCAGGCCTGGTACGCCGAGAACGGCGTGGAGCTGATCAGCGGGACAAGGGTCGTGCGGATCGACCGGGACGAGCGGGTCGTATGGCTCGCCGACGAACGGCGGGTACCGTACGACCGCCTGGTCCTCGCGACCGGCTCCGTTCCTGTACTGCCACCGATCCGTGGGCTCGTGACACCTGACGGCGCCCTGTCCCCGAGGGTGTACGCCTTCCGGTCGATGGCGGACTGTCTCGGCCTGCTGCGCGCTCTGCCCGAGGCCCGCCGGGCCGTGGTTGTCGGTGGTGGGCTGCTCGGCCTGCAGGTGGCCCGGGCGCTGGGCGTACGAGGTCTCGAGGTCGACCTGGTGGAGGCCGCGCCGCACCTGCTGGCCTCGCACATCGGCGAGCCCGCCGGCGCAGTGCTTCGTCGCAGTGTCGAGGAGCTTGGGTGCGAGGTGTACCCGGAGACCCGGGCGGTCAAGCTCACCGACGAGGGCCTGCGGCTGGACACCGGGTACCTGCTGCGCGCCGACCTCTTCGTCATTACCGCCGGGGCGCGCCCCGCGACGTCGTTGGCCAAGGCTGCCGGCCTGTTCGTGCGGCGCGGCGTCGTGGTGGACGACACGCTCACCACCGTGACGGACAGGCGCGTCCACGCCATCGGGGACTGTGCCGAGTACCGAGGCAGGACAAGTGGTTTCGTCTCTCCTGCGTGGGAGCAGGCCGGGGTCCTCGCCGCCCGTCTGTGCGGTGACCACGAGGGCTACGAGGGATCGCGCGTCGTGGCCAGGCTTCGCGCCTCCAACTTGGAGGTCGCGGTGTTGGGCGACCCCGAGCACACGACTGGCGACGTAGTCGAGGTGGCCAACCCGATCAGGGGCTCCTACCGCAAGCTCGTCATGCGAGACGGGGTCGTCGAGGCAGCGGTGCTGGTGGGCGACCTGAGCCGGATCGGTCTGCTGACCCAGCTGTACGACCGCCGGACGGTCCTGGGTGAGGGCGAGCCCGGGCAGCTCCTCCTCGGCGAGCAACCCCCCGGCGAGGGGTCGGTGCGGCTGCCCGACGACGCGGAGGTGTGCGCGTGCGCAGGAGTGTCGGCCGGGCGCATCCGTGCTTGCGCCGATGTGGCAGAGGTCGTCGGGACGACGCGGGCGACGACCGGCTGCGGCGGATGCGCCGGCACGGTCCGGGAGCTGCTGGCCTGGAGACAGGTGCTCCCGAGGCAAGGGGCTGCCGCCGGGCAGTGAGGCCGTGCACAAGAGTTTTCATGGCCGTAACAAAGGGGAACCTAAACCCGAACCCTGTCGCCATACCGTCGGTGGCACAGGGAAGGAGCACCACGATGACTCATCTGCGTCAGACGCTCGTGCTGATCGGGCACGGCATGGTCGGCCACCGCTTCGTGCAGGCTGCCATTGAACGTGGACTCACCGAGCGTTGGGACGTCGTCGTGTTCGGCGAGGAGCCGCGGGCCGCGTACGACCGGGTCGCTCTCACCTCCTTCTTCGAGGTCGGTGCCGACGAGCTGTCGCTGCTGCCGACCGGCGAGTACGACGACCCGCGGGTGCGCCTTGTTCTCGACACTGCCGTGACCGTCATCGACCGGGGCGCGCGGGCAGTCACCACCGCTTCCGGCGAGGTCGTGCCGTATGACGCGCTGGTCCTGGCCACTGGGTCCATCCCCTTCGTCCCGCCGCTGCCCGGGCGCGACCTGCAGGGCTGCTTCGTCTATCGCACCATCGAGGACCTCGAGGCCATCCGGGAGGCCGCGGCCACGGCCACGACCGGAGTCGTCATCGGCGGCGGCTTGCTCGGTCTTGAGGCGGCGAACGCCGTGCTGCAGCTGGGCCTGCAGACGCACGTGGTCGAGATGGCGCCGCGGCTCATGCCGGTCCAGCTCGACCAGGCCGGCGGCGCGGCTCTGGTCCGCCACATCGAAGGGCTCGGGGTCACCGTGCACACCGGCGTGCGCACCGAGGCCATCGAGGGCGTCGACGGCAAGGTGACCTCCCTGGCCATCGCCGACGCCGAGCCGATCGGGACCGACCTGGTCGTGTTCTCTGTGGGCATCCGCCCCCAGGACGCCTTGGCTCGTGCCTGCGGCCTCGATGTCGCCGAGCGCGGAGGGATCCAGGTCGACGAGGCCTGCCGCACCTCCGACGAGGCGGTCTACGCCATTGGCGAGTGCGCGGCGCCTCACGGCAAGGTCTATGGTCTCGTGGTCCCGGGCTACGCCATGGCCGAGGTTGTTGTCGACCGGGTGCTCGGCGGAAGCGGCGAGTTCACGGGCGCCGACATGTCGACCAAGCTCAAGCTGATGGGCGTCGACGTGGCCAGCTTCGGCGACGTGTTCGCGACCACCCCGGGCTCGCTCGAGCTCGTCTTTGCCGATGCGGTGACCGGCGTCTACAAGAAGCTCGTCGTCTCGGAGGACGCCACCCGACTCCTGGGCGGCATCCTCGTGGGTGACGCTACGGCATACGGCGTCCTGCGCCCCATGGTCGCCAGCGGCATCCCGCTCCCGGAGAACCCGGAGCAGCTGATCCTGCCCGCCTCCCTCGGCACCGCCCAGGTGGGCATGCCCGACGAGGCCGTCGTGTGCTCCTGCGAGAACGTCACCAAGGCCACCATCTGCTCGGCCATCGACGGATCCGAGGAGAAGGCCGGATGTGCGGACATCGGCTGTATCAAGAGCTGTACCAAGGCCGGGACGGTCTGCGGCAGTTGCGTGCCCACGGTCAAGAACCTCCTCGCCGAGCGGCTGGTGTCGGCCGGCCGCGAGGTCAGCAACGCGCTGTGCGAGCACTTCGCGTTGTCGCGCCAGGAGCTGTTCGACCTGGTGGCGGTCAAGCAGATCCGCAGCTTCAGCGCCCTCATCGCCAATCACGGTGCCGGTCGCGGCTGCGACATCTGCAAGCCGGCGGTGGCCTCGATCCTGGCCAGCCAGACCAGTGCCCACGTCCTCGACGAGGCGACGGTCGCGCTGCAGGACACCAACGACGCCTTCCTCGGCAACATCCAGCGCAACGGCACGTACTCCGTTGTTCCGCGGGTGCCCGGCGGCGAGCTCACGCCCGAGGGGCTGATCGTGATCGGCGAGGTGGCCCGCGACTTCGACCTCTACACCAAGATCACCGGCGGCCAGCGGATCGACCTGTTCGGCGCACGCGTCGAGCAGCTGCCCTTGATCTGGCGCCGCCTGGTCGACGCCGGCTTCGAGTCCGGCCACGCCTACGGCAAGTCTCTGCGCACGGTGAAGTCGTGCGTGGGGCAGACGTGGTGCCGCTACGGCGTGCAGGACTCGACCAAGCTGGCCATCGACCTCGAGCTGAGGTACCGCGGGCTGCGTTCCCCGCACAAGCTCAAGGGTGGCGTGAGCGGCTGCGCGCGCGAGTGCGCAGAGGCCCGCGGCAAGGACTTCGGCATCATCGCCACCGAGAAGGGCTGGAACCTCTACGTCGGCGGGAACGGCGGCTTCCGTCCGGCGCACGCCGTGGAGCTCGCGATCGACCTCGACACGCAGACGCTGATCCGCTACCTCGACCGGTTCCTCATGTTCTACATCCGCACCGCCGACCGGCTACAGCGCACCAGCGCGTGGCTGGAGTCCATCGAGGGCGGGCTGGACTACGTGCGGTCGGTCGTCGTCGACGACGTCCTGGGCGTCGCCGCGGATCTCGAGGCCGACATGGCCCGGCACATCGGCGCCTACGAGGACGAGTGGCGTGCCACGCTGGAAGACGAGGAGAAGCTCGCCCGCTTCGTGTCGTTCATCAACGCCCCTGGCACGCCCGACCCGAGCATCTCGTTCGTCGCCGAGCGCGGCCAGATCCGTCCGGCGGCCCCCGGGGATCGCCCGGACCCGGTATTGATTGCGAGCGCTTCGATCCCCGTGGGAGCACCCCGATGATGGCGGAAACCGCGCGTCGCCTCAGAGTTGTTGGGCCGCAAGGGACCTGGGTGTCCGTATGTCGGGTGGACCAGCTCCGTGTCGACGTCGGCGTCGCTGCCCTCGTGCGCGGTGAGCAGGTGGCGCTGTTCCGCCTCGACGTCGAGGAGATCCGGGCCATCGGCAACCTCGACCCGTACAGCGGGGCCAATGTCCTGTCACGAGGCATCGTCGGGTCGCGCGGCGAGGCGGTCTTCGTCGCCTCGCCGATGTACAAGCAGCCGTTCGACCTGCGCACCGGTCGGTGCCTCGACGACCCAGCGGTGAGTGTGCCGACCTTCGACGTGCGCGTGGTCGACGGCGTCGTCCAGGTGCTGGCGGCGCCGGACAAAGAGACCCCCGACGGATGATCGACGACCAGGCACTCGCGGGATACCGGATCGGGATCACCTCCTCACGCCGCGTCCACGAGCTGACCACCCTGCTGGAACGTCACGGTGCAGTCGTCGAGTCCGCGCCCGCTCTCATGACCCTGTCCTGCACCGAGGACGTGCAGCTCCGCGACGCGACCGGGACGTGCATCGAGCAGCCGCCCGACGTGCTCATCGCCAATACCGGCGTGGGAATGCGTGGATGGTTCGACGCCGCAACGGAGTGGGGCCTGGGCGCGAAACTGCTCGACTCCCTCCGGGGCTGTGAGATCCTCGCCCGCGGCCCCAAAGCCGTGGGGGCGGTGCGGGCGGCCGGGCTCCGCGAGTCCTGGGTCTCCGGGAGCGACAGCCTGGACGACATCTTGGCCCACCTGCGAGAGCGCGACCTGACCGGCACCCGGATCGTCCTGCAGGAGCACGGCACGTCCGCGTCGGCCGTCGCTGCCGCGCTCGAGCGCCAGGGCTCGGAGGTCACCCTGGTGACGGTCTACCGCTCCCTCCCAGCGGCAGACCCGGCGCCGCTGTTCCGGCTCGTCGACCTCGTGGCAGACCGACAGCTCGACGCGGTGGTCTTCACCGCACCCCCCGCGGTCAGGGTCCTCGTGGATGTTGCCGCGGCAGCGGGTCGAAAGCAGGAGTTCCTGGACGCGCTCTGCGGTCATGTCATCGCAGCGTGCGTCGGTCCGGTGACCGCGGAAGCCTTTGGGCAGTGGGGGATTCCCGTGATCCAGCCTGCCCGGTCCCGTCTGGGGGCGCTCGTCCGGGAGATCGCTGTCCAGCTGCCCGCGCGTCGGCATGGTATCCAGATCGACGTCGGCGGCCGACAGCTCCTGTTGAGCGGAGCTGAGGTGGTGCTCGACGGCATCGCTCTGCGGCTGACCCCAGCCCCGTATGCCGTCCTTCAGGCTCTCGCGCGCGAGCCCGGAAGGATCGTCTCGCGCCGGGAGCTGCTCAGCAAGCTGCCGAGCGGGTATGCGGCGAGCGAGCACGCCGTCGAGGCCGCCGTCGCCCGGTTGCGCACGGCCGTGGGCGCCGACCTCGTGCGGACGGTCGTCAAGCGTGGCTACCGCCTCGCGGTGGAGACTTCGGCATGAGGCCGGCGCTTGTGGCGGTCGCCCACGGCACCCGCGACGCTGCCGGCCCGCAGGTCATCGCCGAGCTGCTCGACGACGTCCGGCGGCGACTGCCCGGAGTCGAGGTCATCACCGCATGGGTGGAGCTGGTCGCACCTGGTCTTCACGAGGTCATGTCCGGGATGGGACGGCCAGCGGTCGTCGTACCCCTTCTCCTGTCGACCGGCCACCACTTCCGGACCGACGTGCCTGCGGCGGCCGCGCTGTCCGAAGCGTCGGTCCATGTGACTGAGCCGCTCGGCCCGCACCGCCATCTCGCGCGAGCCATGACCGCGCGGCTGCGTGAAGCGGGAGCGCTGCGCGGTGATGCGGTGGTCCTCGCCGCGTCGGGCTCTGGAGACCCGGCAGGGCTGGCCGACGTCGAACAGGCGGCTGCGTTGTTGCGCGCCGAGTGGGGGCCGCGGGTCACCGTCGCCTACGTGTCAGCGGACGGACCCGACGTGCACGCAGCTGTCGAGCACCTGCGGCAGACCGGCGCGGACAGGGTGTGCGTCGCGCCCTACCTCCTTGCGCCCGGACGGTTCTCGCGTCGCGTCACGGACCTGGCGGCCGCGGCCCGTGCGACGGCGGTCGCCCCAGTCCTTGGCCATCACGAACTCGTGACTGACCTCGTCGTGCGTCGCTACAAGCAGGGGCTCCGGGCGCTTACCGCCACGCCGCACAACGCTGCATGATCGCGGTCAGGACAAAGGGTGGTGCCACCACCCGACATACGATGTCCCTATCGTGCGTCACCGCAGGAGGACCCGTATCGGAGGACCGGCGCGGACCCCTGACCAGCCCGGGCGCGCCGAGCCGAGGCACGCAGGCTACTGGGGTTCGCGACCGGATCGGCTTTGG
>DATCQG010000135.1:0-3789 GCA_036569625.1 Dermatophilaceae bacterium
CGTGGCAGAGCCCGCCGGGTGGGCGGAGCGCGCGCACGTGACCTTCGCGGGACACGTCCTGGCCGTGGTGAGCAGCGCGGGCCAACCGTCATACGTCCTTCCCTCCCAAGCCGGTCGACTGACCATCACCCTCGCGCCGACATACCAGGCGTGGCGTTGGGGGCAGCTGGGGCTTCTGCTCGCCGTGCTCTTCCTGGCGGCGCCGTTCGGCTCGGCACGCGCGCGGAGGACCACATGATCGGCGTGCTGCGTTCGCTGCTGGTCGCAGCGGCAGGCACCGCCCTGGTCCTTGGCGCCACGCAGGTGTCTGCGCCGCTCAACCTGGTGCCGAGGGCGGCGGCTGGTCCCGCCCTGACATCCCACGCCGACCCTGTCGCGATGGCTCAGACCATCTGCCCGGGACCTGAGGCGCTGGGCGTGGCAGGGCTGAAGGACTCGCGGGTCCAGATCTCTTCCATCACGGCCGTGACGGCCCCGATTGCGGCTCTGCCAAACGGGTTTGCCGTCGTTCAGGGTGCAGGATCGCTGACCCTCAGCGGACTTCCGGTGGGCGGCAGCTGGTCCGCGCCGGCTACCGTCCGCGGTCAGGTCGTCTCGGGCCGGATCTCCTCGGCGCAGTCCGCTCTGGTCGCAGGGGACGGCGCGATCGCCCCGGGAACCGTTGCCACCCAACGCTCCTGGGTCAAGTCGGGGGACGACCACGGCTTGTTCACGGCAGCCTGTATGCCGGCGGCTGCGTCCTCCTGGCTGATCGGCGGAGGTGCCCAGCCGGGACGCCGGGAACGCCTGGTCCTCACCAACCCGGGCCCGAACCCCGTGACCGTCGACCTCACCGTTCTCGGCGTCAACGGTCCGATCCAGTCGCCCAACGGGCACGGCCTGGTCGTCGGGCCGTACTCCCGAACGGTGATCCTGCTCGATGCCATCGCCGGGTCGGAGCCCTCGCCCGTCGTGCAGGTCAACGCCCAGGGAGGCGAGGTCGCCGCGGTCCTGAGCGACACCTGGCTCGACGGGGTCATCCCGCGAGGCGGCGATGACGTCGTACCGGTGGCGGCGCCGGCCAGCGAACAGGTCATCGCGGGCGTGTCGATCGTTGGGCTGGCGACCTTGCGAGTCGCCGTGCCGGGAGACAACGAGGCAGTGGTCGAGTCGCGGGTGCTGACCCCCACCGGTCCGCGAGCCTTGCCGTCCGGTGGTGTGACCCGTGTCGCCGGTCACAGCACCAAGGACATCGATCTCGGCTCACTGCCACCCGGCGCGTACGCGGTTCAGGTCCGCGCCGACGTCCCTGTGGTTGCCGCAGCGATGGTTGAGCGCCGCGCTGCCGACCCAAATGCCCCCTCGGACCTGGCCTGGTCCGGTGCCTCTGGTCCGATCAGGACCTTGGCCGGTATGGCTCTGCACAGTGCTTCGGAGGCCGGCCTGATCGAGCGGCTCGACCTTGCAGCGACGACCGCCCCTGCTTCAGTTCTGGTCACGACCGTAGGGGCTGATGGTCAAGCTACCTCGAAAGAGGTTGCCATTGGGGCCGATTCGGTGGTCCTGCTGCCGTTGGCCGGCGCCACCTCGGTGTGGGTGACACGTCATACAGGACTGGTCCGCGCTGCCGTTGTGTCGGTGGCCGACGACTCACAGGGCTCGTCGTTGAGCGTGACGCCACTGGCAGATCTCACCTTGACCACCACCTCCTCGCCTCTGCGCGAGATTCGCGACTGACTGGTCCCCTACCCAGCGGCGACCGTTACTCGGAACGGCGCTCGGAGCGTCCTAGTCCTCGTCCTCGTCCGGGTCGTATCCCGGGTCCAGGTCGCGTGGGTCGACCCCCAGCATGGAGGCCACCTGCTCGACCACTACGTCGTTGACCAGGGCCGCGAGCTCGCGGGCGTCGGTTGCGCGGGTCTCGACCGGCCGCCGGTAGACCACGATGCGCGGGTGCATCTTGCCCTGTGCCGCGAACAGGCGTCCGAGCGGCACGTCGGCTGACTCCCAAGGGGCCGGATCACTGGGCGGAACGTCCTCGACCGCGAACTCGACCTCTCCGAAAGCCTTTCCGGCACGCTGCTCCAGGCGGGACGCGGCGTCGAGGACGAGCTCGTCGAACTGTTCGGCGCGGGTTGCCATGGCGGGCACGGGTGGCCAGGCCATCGGCCCGCGCAGACCCCGGCCATGACGGTCCCGTCGATGGCGCAGAGGGGCGGTCGCGGGGGTCATGGCGCCACTTTACGGCGTGGTGTGTGCCGGAGGTCGTTGCAGGGGAATACAGTCCACTCGTGAGTCTGTCGCGCCAATGTTCCCGCACTGCCTGCTCGGGCGGCGCCGTCGCGACGCTGACCTACGTCTACTCCGATCAGACCGCAGTCCTGGGACCGTTGGCGACCTACGCGGAGCCCCACACCTATGACCTGTGCGCCGTGCATGCGGAGGGTCAGACCGTCCCGCTCGGCTGGGAGGTCATCCGGCTTGCGACGGAGTTCGTTGACCCAGGACCAACCCAGGACGACCTTCTGGCCCTCGCCGACGCGGTGCGCGAGGCCGGTCGGCCCCGACAGGCACCTGGCGCTGTTGCCGCAGCTGCGGTGCAATCCGATGCGGAGTCGAGCGGCATGATCGAGACCGGCCGCCGCCGTCACCTGCGCATCCTGCGCGATAGATAGACCCTGGGTCCTGCGCGATAGATAGGCTCAGGCGCATGACCGCGCCCAGACTGTCAGAGTTCATCAAGGCCTACGACGTTCGTGGCCTGGTGCCCGAACAGCTGAACAGCGAGGTCGCCTTCGCGATCGGCTCGGCCTTCGCACAGGTCGTGGCGCACCCCGATGGTGCGACCTCGATCGTCATCGGCCACGACATGCGTCCCTCCTCGCCCGAGTTGTCGCGGGCCTTCGCAGACGGGGCTGCCTCCCAAGGCCTTGACGTCACACTGATCGGGCTCTGTTCCACCGATGGCCTGTACTACGCAAGCGGGGCCCTGAACGTCCCAGGCGCGATGTTCACAGCCAGCCACAATCCGGCGAAGTACAACGGCATCAAGCTCTGCCGATCCGGCGCGCGCCCCGTCGGTCAGGACACCGGGCTGGGCCAGGTCAGCGACCTCGCCCAGTCGCTGCTGGACTCGGGCGAAGTGCGGGGCGCGTCGACGGTCGAGGCTTCGACAGGAACGATCACCGAGCAAGACGTCCTGGCCGACTACGCCACCTTCCTACGAGGCCTGGTCGACCTCAGAGAGATCCGGCCCTTGATCGTGGTCGTCGACGCCGGCAACGGCATGGGCGGTCACACGGTGCCCGCGGTGTTGGGCACCGGGGGCGGGTTGCCCGCGTTGCCGCTCACCGTCATACCGCTGTATTTCGAGCTGGACGGGACCTTCCCCAACCACGAGGCCAACCCGCTCGACCCGGAGAACCTGCGCGATCTCCAGGCGGCGGTCATCGCCCAGGGCGCCGACCTGGGGCTGGCCTTCGACGGTGATGCCGATCGCTGTTTCGTCGTTGATGAGCGGGGCGAGCCGGTCAGCCCGTCCGCCATCACCGCGCTGGTGGCAACCCGCGAGATCGCCAAGGAGCGTGCCGCCGGCAGACCCACTGCGACGATCGTCTACAACGTCATCTCGTCGGCAGCGGTGCCTGAGATCATCGCGGAGGCCGGTGGGACTGGCGTCCGCACCCGGGTCGGGCACTCCTTCATCAAGGGCGAGATGGCTCGCAACAAGGCGGTCTTCGGCGGCGAGCACTCGGCTCACTACTACTTCCGCGACTTCTGGTTCGCCGACACCGGGATGCTCGCCGCGCT
>DATCQG010000136.1:0-14198 GCA_036569625.1 Dermatophilaceae bacterium
CCCGGTCGCGGGTTACTCCGGGCACGTCCTCGACCACGGCCTCTCTTCGGCCCAGGATGCGGTTGACCAGGGTCGACTTGCCAACGTTGGGGCGACCGATGATCGCGACCACCGGCACGGGTCCCGTCTGCTCTTCCTCGGTGCCTTCGCTGCCGTCGCTCTCGAGCAGGGACACATCCTCGTCGTCGAGCTCGAACTCATCCAGCCCAACGGGCAGGGCGCGCTCAACCGACAGGTCATCGACCTCTTTCTGGTCGACGATCTCGGGATGCTCGCTCACGGCAGGGTCCTTCGCTGTTCAGGTCGTCAGGGATCGCTCACTCTGGGAACTACCCATTGTCCCTCATCTTTGGTGACCCATCGTCCAGCCCGCTCAAGCCTCGCAACCGGTTCGGGTTTCGACGACCGCCAGCACTGCGTCCACCGACTGTTCGAGGTCGAGGTCTGTGTTGTCCACCAACGTCACTCCCGGCGCGGCCTGCATGAACTGGGAAACGGTCGAGTCGTCCGCGTCGCGACGCACGATCTGGTCGTGGATGGCATCGACGGCGGCGTGGTCCGAGTCGCCGTGGAGCTCCTTGGCCCGTCGGGCCAGTCGGGCGCTCTGGTTAGCGACCAACAGGATCCGTACGTCGGCATCCGGCGCGACCACGGTCGTAATATCGCGTCCCTCGGCCACTACTCCCCCACTGTTCTCGACCGACTCGGCAATAAGTGCGCGCTGGCGGTCGCGAAGCGCAGCGCGCACTCCCAAGTTGGTCGCCACCTTCGACACCGACTCGGAGATCTCGCTCGTCCGGATAGCCTCATCGATGACGACACCGCCCACCCGCACCGATGGCGATGACGGGTCAGTGCCCATCTGCAGGGGAAGATCGCGAGCGGCTCGCGCCACGGCGGACTGGTCCTCGAGGTTGACCCCGTTCTGGGCACACCACCAGGTCAGGGCGCGAAACATGGCACCGGTGTCGAGGTAGGCCAGGTTCAGGCGCTGCGCCACTGCTCTGGACAGGCTTGACTTGCCGGAGCCCGACGGTCCGTCGATGGCGATGACAAGGGGTTTGGCTCGGGCGCTCACGCGGGAGAGCCTAGTGGCCGTTTGCCAAGCTACTCATGGACCCGCCAACCCAACGAGCTCAATGCGGCCATCAGGGGCGCCTTGGCGGCGGGCAGGACCGAGAGCTCGGCCAGGCCGAACGGTTGGCCGACCCCGTGCTCCAGGTGCAGATCTTCCATGTTGACCCCGGCGTCGCCCATGTCGCGCAGCAGCCGCCCCAGCTCGCCCGGCTCATCCGGGACGACAACGACCACAGTGGCGTATGTCGTCGGCTCCGCGCCGTGCTTGCCCGGGATACGCGCGTGACCGGCGTTGCCGTCGGCCACGGTCCTGGCCAGGACGGCTCGGGCGCCCACAGTGCCTCGATCCGCGTCGGACTCGAGGTGACGCAAGGCCACCAGCACGGCATCGAGCTGCTCGGCCAGCGACTCGAGGACGCCGCGGACCGCCGGTGCGTTACCGACCAGGATCTGGGTCCACATGCTGGGGTCGCTCGCGGCAATGCGCGTAACGTCGCGAATCCCCTGTCCCGACAAGGCAACTGCGCTGGACGACAGATCGAGCAGCTGGCTTGCCACCAGGCTGGCTGCGATCTGCGGAACGTGCGAGACCGCGGCCACAGCAGCGTCGTGCTCAACGGGGGTCATGACCAGAACAGCCGACCCCGCGGCAGCGGCAACCCGACGCACGAGCTCGATGGCGCCAGCGGACGCCTGTGGTCCTGGCGCCACCACCCATGAGCGACCCTCGAAGAGATCCGACTGCGCAGCGACCGCTCCCGACTTCTCCCGACCCGCCATAGGATGCGACCCGACGTAACGGGAAAGGTCAAGGCCCTTGCCCTGCAACGCCCTCAACACTGAACCCTTGACACTGGCCGCATCGGTGACCACGGCGTTCGGCCACTGCAGCAGCTCTCGCGCGACCACGTCGGCCACGACATCCGGAGGTGCGGCAACGACAATCACGTCCGGTACGTCGACCGTGTCCGCCGCAAGCACGCCCGCGCCGAGGTCGCGAGCCAGCGCTGCAGCCGTGGGCGACGGGTCATCGAGCGACACCTGAAAACCCTTGCGGGACAGCGCCATTCCCAGGCTGGCACCTATCAGACCGGTGCCGACGATCCTGACCCGCAGTCCGTCAGAGCTGACGGGCGCAGTCATTGGGCCAGGTCGCGGCGCAACGCCTCGGCCCCCCGCAGATAGACGTGCGTGATCTGCTCGCGGGACAGTGTCGTGTTCACAAGAGCCATCAACCGGATAACCCGCGGCATCGCCCCGATGATGTCGAGCTCCTGGGTGCACATCAGGGGAACATCACCCAGGCCCAGCTCTCGCGCTGCCACCGCAGGGAACTCGCTGCGCACATCCGGGGTCGCCGTGAACATCATCGAGATGACGTCGTCCTTGGTCAGCGAGTTCGCCCTGAGAACTGACGAGACCAGCTCGCGTGTCGAGGACAGCACGTGCTCGCGCTCATCCACATCGAGCTGGATGGCTCCCCTGATCGCGCGAACGGCACTGACCAGCATGGGCGTGCCTCTCACGCCCCCTGTATCGCTCACACCCGCCACGCTAGCGACCAACGACGCAGTGGTGTCATCAGAGTCCAGCAGCTGAGTACAGCTGGCCGATCTCGGGCTGGTTGAGTGCCCGCATCCGCCCGGAGCGGAGGTCTCCCAGGCGGATCGGACCGACATCGGTCCGGACCAGGGTGATCACCGGGTGGCCCACAGCCTCGAGCAACCGGCGGACGACGTGCTTGCGGCCTTCATGCAGCTGGATCTCGACGAGGGCCTTGCCCGGTGCCGAGTCAACGAGCTTGAACGAGTCGACCTTGACCGGCCCGTCAATGAGCTCGACGCCCGCGCGCAGGGTCTTTCCCAGATCGCGGGGCACCGGTCCGGGGATCTGTGCCAGATAGGTCTTCAGCACGCCGTATGACGGGTGCTGCAGCCGGTGGGCGAGCTCGCCGTCGTTGGTCAGCAGGAGCAGCCCCTCGGTGTCCACATCCAGGCGCCCGACATGGAACAGCCGCTCCTTGCGGTTGCTGACATAGTCGCCGATACACGGACGGTTGAGGTCGTCGCTCATTGTCGAGACGACGCCCAGGGGCTTGTTGAAGGCCAGGTAGACGCGGGACTCGTCGAGCTGGACCCTCGACCCGTCGACGTTGACCGTCTGCCTGTTGGGGTCGATCCGCACACCCAGCTCGGTCACAAGATGACCGTCCACCTCGACGCGGCCTGCGGTGATCAGGTTCTCGCACGTTCGCCGGCTCCCGACGCCGGCCGCGGCCAGGAGCTTCTGCAGGCGCACCCCATCGGGATCGTGGACATCGACCTTCACCGTTGGCTTCTCCCGCTGCGGGGGCAGGTGGGTTGGCTGGCTGGGCTTGGTGGTGCCACTGCTGCCGCGCTGGGCAGCGCCGGTGCGCGCAGACCCACCGGAACGGGGGCTCTCGGTCGAGCGTTTGCGCGGGCCGTCGCTGCCGCCACCGGGCGGCCTGCGGGCGCTCATGACCGGCTCTGTTCTGCAAGTTCGTCGAGCACGTCAACCTCGGGTAGGTAGGGGGCCAGGGCCGGCAGCTCGTCCAGTGAGCCGAGGCCAAGGCGTTGCAGGAAGAAGGACGTCGTACGGTACAACGTTGCACCACTGTCGACCTCGGTGCCCATCTCTTCTATGAGGCCGCGGCTGTGGAGGGTCCGCACGACGCCGTCGACGTTGACCCCGCGAACCGCACCGATCCGGGCCCGGGAGATCGGCTGTCGATAGGCGATGACCGCCAGCGTCTCCAGGGAGGCCTGGGTGAGCTTGGACCGCTGACCGTCGATCAGGAACTTCTCGACGACCGGCGCATACTCCGGGCGGCTGTAGACCCGCCATCCGCCGGCGATCGCCCTGATCGTGAATCCGCGATCTCCCTCGTCGTAGTCGGCGGCCAACGCATGCAGGTGCTCGACGACGTCATCCACGGGCAGCTCCAGCGCCGAGGCCAACGACATCTCGCTGACGGGTTCGTCGATGACCATGAGCACAGCCTCGATCGCGCTGCGTGCGCCACCGGGGAAGTCGTTGATGTCAAACGCGACCTGCTCCTCCGGGGCCTCGCCGGGTTCCAACCCTGAGGGTTCCACCTCTGCGGCCTCGGGCTCGAAGATCTCGCGCGCGCCCGATGGGGCTGATGCCTCACTCAACTGGATCCACCATCTCTTCGTCGATCACTGAGCCTTCATCGGACTCATCGGACTCATCGAACTCGTCGCTGACACCAATCTCGCCATCGTCCAGGCCGGTCCACCGAACCGTCAGCTCTGCGAAGGACTCGCTCTGGTCGAAGGCAACGACCGACTCGTGGAACAGCTCCAGGAGCGCAAGGAACCGCGCCACGATCACCAACGTGGTCTCGGCGTCGGCAACCAGAGAGCCGAACGAGCACGAACGGGAGGTTCGAAGCCGATGCACGATCAGGGCGGCCTGCTCGCGAACGCTCACCAACGGCGTGTGAAGGTGCTCCAGACCGACGACCGGCACCTCCTTGGGCGTCATCGCGCGGGCCGCGATCATGGCCAGCTGCTCGGCCGTGACGCTCATCACCAGCTCGGGCAGCAATGCGGCGAACTGTGGTTCCAAACCGGCCTGGCGGGCCGTCATCCGGCCGGCGGTGGCCATGCGCTCTGCGAAGGCGCTTGCCACGTGCTTGAAGGCGCGGTACTGCAGCAGCCGGGCGAAGAGCAGGTCCCGCGCTTCGATCAGCGCCAGGTCCTCCTCGTCCTCGGGGCCCAGCTGCGGCAACAGGCGGGCCGACTTGATGTCGAGCAACGTGGCGGCCACCAGAAGGAACTCCGACGCCTGGCTCAGGTCCCACTCGGTGCCAGACTTCTGATGGGCTCTGATGTGGCCCATGAACTCGTCGGTCACGGTCGCCAGGGCGATCTCGGTGATGTCCAGCTTGTGCTTGGAGATCAAACCCAGAAGCAGCTCGAACGGGCCCTGGAACACGTCCAGGTGCACCTCGAACGGCGGGGTGTCGACCCTGTGCAGAACCCCGCCCGGCGTCAGGTGGGTGCCGAAGTGCGGTGTCGCTCCATCGACAGTGACCTCAGCGGCGGAGGTCTCGGCCATGGCCCTCAGGCCACCCCACCCCGCGCAATGAGCTCGCGGGCCAGCTGCCGGTAGGCCTCGGCGGCCGGGTGGGTCGTCGCATAGGTCGTGATGGGCTCGCCAGCCAGCGAGGCGTCAGGGAACTTCACCGTGCGGCTGATCACGGTGTGGAAGACCTGGTCGCCGAAGTGGTCCACGACGCTGCGCACGACCTCCCGGCTGTGCAGGGTCCGGCCGTCGTACATGGTGGCCAGGATGCCATCAACCTCCAGTCGAGGGTTAAGGCGATCACAGATCTTGTCGATGGTCTCAACGAGCAGGGCGACGCCGCGCATCGCGAAGAACTCGCACTCGAGCGGGATGATCACGCCGTGCGCAGCCGTCAGGGCATTGACGGTGAGCAGACCCAGAGAGGGCTGACAGTCGATGAGGACGACGTCGTAGTCATCCACGATCGGCCGCAGGACCCGCGCCAGCACCATCTCGCGTGCTACCTCGCCGACCAGCTGCACCTCGGCCGCGGACAGGTCAATGTTGGCCGGGATGATGTCCAGGTCCTTGGTGCGCGTGTGCTGCACCACGGAATGAATGTCGTGCCCGCGCTCCATCAGAAGGTTGTAGATCGTGATGTCGAGCTCGTGGGTCGGGACGCCCAGACCGACGGAGAGCGCCCCCTGCGGGTCGAAGTCGACCAGGAGCACCTTGCGCCCGCACTCGGCCAGGGCCGCGCCGAGGTTGATGGTGGTCGTCGTCTTGCCTACGCCACCCTTCTGGTTGCACATCGCGATGATCCGCGCCGGCCCATGGCTGCGCAGCGCGCGAGGCTCGGCGAAGTCGGGCATGATCCGGCCGGTCGCCCCCACCTGGCCGGCGCCCGCGCCTTGGATCCCGGGCAGGAGAGCTTGAGCGCGCTCCGAGGTCTCCAACAGGGCATCGGCTGCAGAGAGGTCAGCGGTCCGACCCTCGGTGGCTGTCGTCACCTTGTAAGTCACAGGTGTTCACTCCCAGCGGCGTCGAAAAATGATGGGTCAGCCTCTCGCTGATCGCGTTGACCCTAGCCGCGCAAGCGGTGCCGCTTCAAGGCAGGGGGCGGGGTGTCGCCGACGGATTAATTCAGCGCGCCCGGGGATGAGCCTCGGCGAACACCTCTCTCAGGCGTTGGACGGTCACCATCGTGTAGATCTGGGTCGTGGTGACGGAGGCGTGCCCCAGTAGCTCCTGGACCACGCGGACATCTGCTCCACCATCGAGCAGGTGTGTGGCGAAGGAGTGCCTCAGGGTGTGAGGGCTCACCTTGGCTCCCAGATCGGCGCGCTCCGCTGCTCTGCGGATCACGGCCCAGGCACTCTGACGGGTCAGGCGTCCTCCGCGCTGGTTGAGGAACAGCGCGGCCGTCCCCTTGCCTTTGAGCGCCATGGACGGGCGAGCACGGACGGTGTATGCCGTGACAGCCTCCCGCGCATAGCTCCCGAGGGGGACGACGCGCTCCTTGCCCCCCTTGCCGAAGAGCCGCACCGACCCTTGCTCGAGGTCTATGTCATCCACGTCCAGGCCCACGGCCTCACTGATCCGTGCGCCGGAGCCATAGAGGACCTCCAGCAGTGCGCGATCGCGCAGGGCCGCGGTGGTCTCCCCCACACTGGCCGCCGCCAGAAGCCGCTCGACATCGTGGATCGAGATGGCCTTGGGCAGTCGCTTGGGAGCCGTGGGTGGAGCCACTCCCCCGGCCGGGTCCGTAGGCGTCTCACCCTCGAGAGCCAGGAATCTGTGGAACCCGCGCACCGCGACAAGGGTCCTGGCGGCCGAAGACGGTGACAGCGGCCGATGTTGGAGCTCACCTTCACGAAGGGAGGCGAGGAACTCCGTGATGTCGCGCTCCTGCACCGCAGCCGGATCATTGATGCCCCGACCGAGAAGGAACTGCTGGTATCGCGCGAGGTCCCGCCGATAGGAGGTCAGCGTGTTCGCTGCCGCTCCTCTCTCGACACGCAGGTGGTCCAGCCATCCGCCGGTCGCATGCTCCAGGGGCGAGCTCACCCCTGGAGCACCATCAACCGGACCCGTCGATCCGAGGACGCCTGGTGTCAGCGCAGTACCTCGTCGAGCGTGAGCGAGGTCATACCGTGCGCCTCGGCGACGGGACCGTAGGTCACGGCACCGTCATACGTGTTCAGGCCCAGAGCCAGGGCGTGATCGGCCCTGAGCGCATCACGCCAACCATGGTTGGCCAGCTCGACGGCATACGGCAGGGTCACGTTGGTGAGGGCGTAGGTCGAGGTGTGGGGCACCGCGCCCGGCATGTTCGCCACGCAGTAGAAGACCGAGTTGTGGACCGGGTAGGTCGGGTCGGCGTGCGTCGTGGGATGGGAGTCCTCGAAGCAGCCGCCCTGGTCGATGGAGATGTCCACCAGGACCGAGCCCGGCTTCATCCGCGACACCTGCTCGTTACTGACCAGGGTGGGGGCCTTGGCGCCGGGGATCAGGACCGCGCCGATGACCATGTCCGCATCCGAGATGGCCCGCTCGATCTCGTAGGCATTGGAGGTCACCGTCTGGCAGTGCCCCTGGTAGATGGCATCAGCGTGCCGAAGCTTGGCCACGTTGCGGTCCAGCAGGAGGACCTCGGCCTGCATGCCCAGAGCGATGGCGGCGGCGTTCATGCCGGACACGCCGGCGCCGATGACGACGACCTTGGCGGCATAGACGCCGGACACGCCGCCCATGAGCACGCCCCGCCCGCCCTGTGCCCGCATCAGAGTGTGCGCACCAACCTGCGGTGCGAGCCGGCCGGCCACCTCGCTCATCGGAGCCAGCAGTGGCAGCGAAAGATCGGGCAGCTCGACTGTCTCATAAGCGATTCCGGTGACCTTGCGCTTGACCAGCTCGACGGTCAGGGCCCGGTCGGCCGCGAGGTGAAGATAGGTGAAGAGGGTCTGACCCTCGCGCATCTTGTCGTACTCGGAGGCGATGGGCTCCTTGACCTTCAGGATCAGGTCACCCGTGGCCCAGGCGTCCTCGGCGGTCCCGACGATCTTCGCCCCCGCGGCGATATAGTCCTCGTTGGTGATCGAGGACCCGACGCCCGCATCGGTCTCGACAAAGACGTCGTGGCCGTTTCGCGTGAGCTCATGCACACCGGACGGTGTGATGGCCACCCGATACTCGTTGTTCTTGACCTCGCGTGGGATTGCGACCTTCACCGGATATCAACATCCTTTGCCGATGCGTCACCGTCGAGGCAACCCCATTGTCGCTTCGATCGGCTGCCCGAAGGCGTGCGGCTGAGAGTCTAAACCCGCCCGATGCCGCGAATTCACCGTTTGGGGGTAGCCGGATCCGTCCAATGAACCTCGTGCTGATCTGTCGATCTGCCCGGCGGACTCAGGACATGACGCGGGGCCACAGGTCCTCGGCCGGCGGCATCCACGACGCGGCGTCGGTCAAGGTCTGCAGACCGCTGCGGATGTCCTTCACCGAGTCACTGCTCTCGTCGCCGGATGCCGCGAACCACACGAACGGTATGCCGCGCCGCTCGGCAAATTTGATCTGCTTGCCGAACTTGACTGCCTCGGGCGCGACCTCGCACGGTATGCCGCGCCGACGCAGCGAGGCGGCGAGGCCCATCGCCTGGCTTCGGTCGGTCTCGGCGGCGATGGCGACCAGGATGCAGGACGGGGTGGACCGGCTGGCTGAGAGGGTCGGCATGATCTTCGCGAGCAGTCGCGAGAGACCGATGGAGATCCCGACTCCGGGATACGTCGTGCGGCCGTCCGAGGCGAGAGCGTCGTAGCGTCCACCTGAACAGATCGAGCCGTAGGACTCGTGCCCGATCAGCTGGGTCTCGTAGACCGTGCCCGTGTAGTAGTCGAGGCCGCGGGCGACCTTCAGATCGGCGACCATCAGGCCCGAGGCAAGCTCGGCCCCCGCGCGGATGACCGCGGCGAGCTCGTCCAGTCCCTGGGTCAGGGTCTCGTGGTGAACCCCAAGGGCGTTGACCCGCTCCACGAAGCTTTCGTCAGGAGCGTTGATCTCGGCCAGGGCCAACGCCGCCTTGGCCTGCTCGACGGTTGCGACGGCACCCACCAACAGGTCGAAAACCCTCTCCGGGCCGATCTTGTCAAGCTTGTCGACGATCTGCAGGGTGGTCCTGATGTCGGTCAGGCCGATGCCGAGGTAGAAGCCCTCGGGGATCTTCCGGTTGTTGACCTGGATCCGGAACGGGCCGATGGGCAGCTTGCTGAACGCGTCGGCGATGACCAACGGCAGCTCGGCCTCGTAGTGCGCGGCCAGCTCACCGACGTCCACGATGTCGATGTCGCACTGGGTGAACTCACGGTAACGGCCCTCCTGGGGGCGTTCGCCGCGCCATACCGGCTGGATCTGGTAGCGACGGAAGGGGAAGGTGAGCTGACCAGCGTTCTCCAGGACGTAGCGGGCGAACGGGACGGTCAGGTCGAAGTGCAGCCCGAGCCGTGAGCCCGGTGACGCCTCGTCCTTTCCCTCGATGCCAGCCGCGAGACGGCTGACGGCGTAGATCTCCTTGTCCGTGTCGGCACCCTGGCTGGAAAGCCGCTCGACCGGCTCCACGGCCCTGGTCTGGATCGAGGCGAACCCGTGGAGCTCGAAGGTCCGGCGGATCACATCCAGGAAGTGCTGCTCGACGATGCGTTCACGTGGCAACCACTCCGGGAAGCCACTGATCGGGCGGACTTTGGTCACGAGGCCAATCCTTGCAGGTAGGGGTTGGTGGCGCGCTCATGTTCCATCGTGGTGGCTGGGCCGTGTCCCGGAAGCACGAGCACGTCGTCGGCCAGCGGCAGGACCACGTCGCGCAGGCTGCGGTTCATCGCGGCACCGTCACCGCCGGCCAGGTCCGTTCGACCTATCGAGCCCGCGAAGAGCACGTCACCAGAGATCACCGTTGACCGGACGCCCGCATCGGTCGCCAGACCTTCGGGGACCTCGGGCAGAGCGAAGATCACCGATCCCTCCGTATGGCCCGGCGCGTGGAGAACGGTGAGGTCGAAACCGGCGATCCGAAGGCTCTGGCCATCGACCAGGGAGATGACGTCGGTCGGCTCCTGCCAGCTCGCCTTCTGGCCGAACTGCTGTTCAAGCATCGCGATCAGCTGGGGTCCCACCGCGGACAGCGGGTCCTTGAGCCGGTAGCGGTCCTCGCCATGGATGTACGCGGCAACTGATGCGGAACCGCACACCGGTGTCACGGAGTACACGTGGTCGAAGTGGCCGTGGGTGAGCAGCACAGCGGCCGGCTTGAGTTGCTGGTCGCGCAAGATCTCCGCCAGCTGCCCGGTGACGCCCACGCCCGGGTCGACGATGAGGCATTCTTCCCCCGGCGCGGGCGCCAGGACGTAGCAGTTGGTGCCGGCGACAGCCGCTGGAAATCCGATGGTCAACACGCCCGCGAGCCTAACCGTCACGGCCTCGTGACCATCCACCCGTGCTCGCCCGTACCCACTTGCCTAGACTGACCGTCGGCCCAGGTACGCGCTTGAGGTCCAGAGTCTTCGTCCCCTGTCTGTAAGGAGTGCCACCGTGTCGCCGAGCGATCGCGACCGAGCCCGCGAAAAGCGCCGCTACGAAAAGCGCCAGGAGGTTCTGGCCACTCGGGCTGCGGAGGCCCGGCGGAACAAGCAGGTTCTGGGCGTCGTCCTGGCCATGGTCATCGTCATCGGCGGGTTCGTGGGGTTGAGCAAGAGTCATACCAAGGACACGGCTGCCGCCGCCTCGACGCCGTCGGCCAGCCAGAGCGCCGCAGCACCCAGCGTGCAGCCGAGCGCGTCCGCGAAGAACGTGGTGGTGGGGTGCGTCACCCCGCCCAAGGTTCCGACCGACGTGCGAAAGCGCACCCTGCCCGACAAGAAGGCCGCTGCCGGCAAGACTTTCGTCGCCACCGTTACCACGAACTGTGGTGTCATCACGATGGAGCTCGACGGAACCAAGGCCCCCCAGACCGTGGCCTCGTTCCTCGGCCTTGCCAAGAGCGGCTACTGGGCCGACAGCCCGTGTCACCGCCTGACCACCTCGGGCATCTTCGTCCTGCAGTGCGGTGACCCGACCGGCACCGGTGGCGGCAACCCCGGGTACGGCTACGGCGTCGAGAACGCACCCCGCGACTACACCTTCGCCCCCGGCACCCTGGCGATGGCGCGCACGAGCGACCCCAAGAGCAACGGTGGCCAGTTCTTTATCGTTTACCAGAAGACCGTGCTGCAGGATCCCATCGGCTACTCCATCTTCGGCAGAATCACCTCCGGTATGGATATCGTCGACAAGATCGCCAAAGCCGGAGCGAGCCCTGCGAGCGCGGGCGGCAATACCGCGCCGTTGCAGCCCATCAGCATCCTCAAGGTGGATGTAGCCGAGAAGAAGGCCTGACAGTGACGCAGCAGAATCCCGAGAACGACCCAGCCGTGGACACCTCCAAGGAGGTGAAGACCGCGGACGAGGCAGCAGTCTTGCCAACTGCCGAGGCTGTCACCACTGCCGAGCCCGAGGCCAGCGTGCCCGAGCCGGAGGCCGTGGTTGTCCCGGAGGCCGTGGTTGTCCCGGAGGTCGCTGCACCCGAGCCCGAGGACACCGTGCACGACGAGGTCGCGTCACCCGAGCCCGAGGACACCGTGCACGACGAGGTCATTGCGCCCGAAGAGGTCGCTGCGACCGAGCCCGAGGTCACGGTGCCCAGCATCCCCACCCCGGCGTCGATACACGTTCCCAGTCCTGCGGCCCTGGCCGGAAGGTTGCACGGCAACGCGACGGCGAAGCCCTCGGAGCACGGTCGGGTGGACGAGTCGGGGACGGTCTTCGTCCGAACCCCTGATGGTGAACGAGAGGTCGGGTCCTACCCGGGCGCAAGCCCCGCCGAGGCACTGAGCTACTTCACGCGCAAGTATGACGAGCTGGTCGCCGCTGCTGATCTCCTGCTTCAACGCGTGACCCATACCGACCTGCCCGCACGTGACGGCTCCGAAGGACTTGCCAAGCTACGCGAGCAGACCACCGAGGCTCACGTCGTCGGAGACCTGGCTGCGCTGGACGCCCGGATCGCCCAGATCGCGGCTGCGGTCGAGGCCAAGAGATCCAGCGAGGGGGCCGAGCGCAGCGCGGCCCGTGAGGCGGGCAAAGCCAAACGCGAGGAGCTGGTGTCCGAGGCAGAGAAGATCGCCGGTCAGCCCGAAGCCAAGATCCAGTGGAAGACCAGTGGCACGCGCATGCGGGAGCTGCTGGACGAGTGGAAGTCTCTGCAACGGACCGGTCCCAAGCTGGACCGGGCGTCCGAGACCGCACTTTGGCAGCGCTTCAGCTCGGCCCGTAACTCCTTTGACAAGGCCCGGCGGGTTCACTTTGCCCAGCTCGAGGACACGCAGTCCGAGGCCAGGTCAGCCAAGGAAAAGCTGGTCAAGGAGGCCGAGGCTCTTGCATCGAGCAAGGACTGGGCCCCGACTGCGACGGCCTTCAAACGGCTGATGGACCGCTGGCGCGAAGCCGGTCGCGCATCTCGTACCGACGACGACGCCCTGTGGGCGCGCTTCAAGACCGCGCAGGACAGCTTCTTCAACGCCAAGGATGAGCTCGTCGCCGCCGAGAACGAGGAGCTCAAAGCCAACCTCGTGATCAAGGAGGCACTCCTGGTCGAGGCCGAAGCGATCTTGCCCATCACCGATGGCGAGGCTGCGCAGGCTGCGCTACGCGTCATTGCGGAGAAGTGGGAGCACGCCGGCAAGGTCCCACGCGCGGACATGGAGCGTGTCGAGAAGGGCATCCGGCGCGTCGAGCAGGCTGTGCGTGAACATCACGAAAAGCGTTGGGCCAGCGTCAATCCCGAGGCAGCAGCCCGAGCCCAGAGTCTGGTGGACCAGCTGGAGCTGGCTGTCGAGGAGCTGCGCAAGGACCTCGAGAAGGCGCAGTCGTCCGGTGATGCCAAGAAGATTGCAGAAGCTCAGTCAGCCCTGGAGTCCCGTGAGCAGTGGCTGGCTCAGGCTCGTGCCGGCGTTCAGGAGTTCAGCGGCTGAACCGTTCACTGACTGAGGAGTTCAAGCGGCGGAAAGTCCAGTCGGCTAAAGGGACTGTGCCGCATCGCCGGTCGGTTTGCCGCCGGTGATCCGGTAGACATCGAACACACCGTCGATCTTGCGTACGGCGCTGATCACGTGGTCGAGATGTCCGGGGTCGCCCATCTCAAAGGTGAATCGCGACACCGCCACCCGGTCGCGTGATGTGTGCACGCTGGCCGACAGGATGTTGACGTGTTGATCGGACAGGACGCGGGTGACATCCGACAGCAGTCGGTTGCGGTCCAGCGCCTCGACCTGCAGCTGCACCAGGAATACGCTCGCCGCCGATGGAGCCCATTCGACGTCGACCAGCCGCTCGGGCTGTGAGAGCAGCGACTCGGCATTGGTGCAGTCCGTGCGGTGCACCGAGACGCCACTGCCGCGTGTCACGAAACCAATGATGGGATCGCCCGGAACCGGTGTGCAGCACCGGGCCAGCTTGATCCACACGTCGGCCGTCCCGACGACCACGACCCCGGAGTCGCTGCTGCGCGGACGTCGCGCGGCGGCCGACGGCGTCGTGGCTTCGGCGATGTCCTCGATCGCCCCTTCCTCCCCGCCCAAGGAGGTCACCAGCCGTCCTACAACGTGCTGCGCGGACACGTGACCGTCACCGACTGCGGCATACAGGCTGGAGATGTCGGGGTAGCGCAGCTCGGTGGCCAGGCCCGTGAGCGTGTCGTGCGTCATCAGTCGCTGGAGGGGCAGACCCTGCTTGCGCATGGCCTTGGCGATGGCGTCCTTGCCGTCGTCGATGGCCTCGTCGCGACGTTCCTTGGAGAACCACTGACGGATCTTGTTGCGTGCGCGCGGGCTTCTGACAAAGGTCAGCCAGTCGCGTGAGGGCCCGGCTCCGTCGGCCTTGGAGGTCAGGATCTCGACGACGTCACCGTTCTCCAGCGGACTCTCGAGCGGGACGAGTCGCCCGTTGACCCGGCCGCCGATGCAGTGGTGCCCCACCTC
>DATCQG010000137.1:0-2879 GCA_036569625.1 Dermatophilaceae bacterium
AAGGAGGGTTTCCTTGACTCGGACAAGATGGCCCACACCTTCGATGCGTTGCGCGCCAACGACCTGGTCTTTGCCTACGTGGTGAACAACTGGCTCCTGGGCAAGAAGCCGCCGGCCTTCGACCTGCTGGTGTGGAACAAGTACAGCACCCGGATGCCGGCCAAGATGCACTCGCGCTACCTGCGGTCGTGCTACCTGAACAACGAGTTCGCCCGTGGAGAGTTCGAGATCGACGGCCAGAAGCTGTTGCCGGGCAAGGTCGATGTCGACACCTACATCCTTGCGGCGGTTGACGACCACATCGTCCCGTGGGTCGCCGGGTACAAGACCACCCAGCTGCTCGGCGGCAACAAGCGGTTCGTTCTGAGCACGTCGGGGCACATTGCAGGGATCGTCAACCCGCCCGGGCCCAAGGCCAAGCACTGGACCAACGACGCCATGCCTGCCGACCCGCTGGAATGGAAAGACGGCGCGCAGCTGCAGGACGGCACGTGGTGGCAGGACTGGACCGCATGGATCGACAAGCAGGGTGGTCCATCCGTTGCTGCCCCTCACCAGCTGGGCAGCAAGGACCACCCACCGATCGAGCCTGCCCCCGGCAGCTACGTTCGCGCTCGAGCGTGAGTGCGCCAGGGTCCTTCGTCGACGCCCCGCAGCGGATCACCGTCCACGGGCTCCAGGTCGCCATGCGGGTTCAGGGTGAGGGCGATCCTCTGCTGCTGATCAATGGGATGACCCGCCCTCTGCAGAGCTGGGAGCCGTTCATCCAGGAGCTGCCCGGGCGAAAAGTGGTCAGCTTCGACGCGCCGGGTGTGGGTGCCAGCCCAACGCCGGTCCTGCCGTTCTCCATGCCAGGGCTGGCCGAGATCGCGGTAGCGGTCCTGGATGCCGCAGGTCTAGATGATGCAGACGTTCTCGGGTACTCCCATGGCGGCGCCGTGGCGCAGCAGCTCGTGCACGACGAGCCGGGCAGGGTGCGCCGGCTGGTTCTTGCGGCGACCTCGTGCGGCGTGGGTGCAACCCCTGGTAGCGGCCGGGACGGCTTTCGCGGTCTTCGCACGCCGACAGTCGCCAACGCCTGGCCGCGCGCCGATGTCATGGGGCTGTTCTGGCAGTCGCTGGCGTTCTCGAACTGGTCGAGCATCCCGTTCCTGGGCTCGATCACGACCCCGACCCTGGTCGTATGCGGGTCCCACGACCGGATCGTGTCCCCGGCAAACAGCCGGATCCTCGCTCGGCGCATCCCTGGAGCCTCCCTGGTCATGGTGCCCGCAGGTCACGACCTGCAGCGGCCCGGCGTGGCGAAGGCCGTGGCGGAGGTCGTTGAACGCTTCCTCGCGGCCGAGGGCGACAATGAAAGGCTGCCGGCCATCTGCTGACCCCGGTTTGTCTGCACCCCGGCGTGTTGCATCCTCTCTCGTCAAGCAACTGCTAGATTAGATCTAGCAGTTGCTGGCTCCCGGCACCCTCGGGGGCATGAGCGAAGGGTGGTCTCGTGGGCAGCACATCGCACGCACAGATGTACGACGCTTTCGGGGCGTACGTACGCAGCCAGCGGCACCTGGCCCAGCTGACACTGCGCCAGGCTGCTGAGCTGGCCAGCATCTCCAACCCGTACCTGAGCCAGATCGAGCACGGGCTCGCCCTTCCCTCGATCTCGGTCATCTCCGCCCTGGCCGAAGCCCTGAGCGTGTCCGCGGAGACGATGCTGCTTCGGGCAGCCGGCATCGTGTCCCCTTGCACCTCCGACGGCTGGAGCGTCAGCGAGGATGCGATTCGCCATGATCCCCGGCTCGACGAGGCGCAAAAGCTGGCCCTCCTGGCGGTCCTGGCGTCCTTCGTCGGTTCGTCCATCGGCTCGTCACCAGTCGCGTCCGTGGGTGCCAGCCCCGACAAGTCCGCTCGCACCGAGCCGAGTGTGTCCGCGCCATCGAAGGTCTCACCATCGAAGGTCTCACCATCAAAGACGTCAGGTCGGCCAGCAACCGCTGGAGCCGTCAGCACTCGACGAAAGAGGACGTGACCATGACAGATCTGCGTTTTGACGAACGGGTAGTCATCATCACCGGGGCAGGTGGCGGCCTTGGTCGCTCCCACGCCCTCGAGCTCGCTCGGCGGGGAGCCCGCGTCCTGGTCAACGACCCCGGCAGCGCCGTGGACGGCACTGGCTCGTCCACCTTCGCCGCGGACCGGGTCGTCGAGGAGATCACCGCCCTCGGTGGCATCGCAGCGCCCAACCGCGACAGCGTGGCCACCTCTGAGGGCGGGCAGGCGATCGTGCAGGCCGCCCTGGACGCCTTCGGGCGGGTCGACGTGCTGATCAACAACGCCGGGATCCTTCGGGACAAGGCGTTCCACCACATGGACGCCGCCATGATCGACGCGGTGGTCGACGTCCACCTCAAGGGTGCCCTCTTTGTCAGCCAGCCGGCCTTTCGCGCGATGCGTGAACAGGGCTACGGCCGCATCGTGAACACCACGTCGGCGTCAGGGCTGTTCGGCAACTTCGGACAGGCCAACTACGGCGCGGCCAAGGCCGGCCTGGCCGGGTTGACCCGCGTCCTGGCGATCGAGGGCGCCGGCCACGGCATCCGGGTGAACGCCATCGCCCCGGTCGCCGCGACCCGGATGACCCAGGACATCCTGGGGGAGCTCGTTGCCAAGGTCTCGCCCGAGTCGGTCAGCCCTCTGGTGGCCTTCCTTGCACATGAGGACTGCCCGGTGAACGGACATGTCTACTCCGTGGCCGGCGGTCGGATCGCCAGGATCATCGTCACCGAGACGCACGGAGTCGTCCTAACCAAGAACACTCCCGAGGCGATCCGGGACCAGCTGCCACTGATCGACCAGCTGGACATCGCGGAATACCACCAGCCGTC
>DATCQG010000138.1:0-4177 GCA_036569625.1 Dermatophilaceae bacterium
CTGACCGCCTTCCGCCAGGCCTACGAGACGGGCGGGCGGGCCCGGTGGCTCGACCTGTTCACCTCTCTGGCCGCGGACGGCCGCCCGGTCGGGGTCCATTTCGTGATCTCGGTCGACCAACGCACCGGTATGCCGGGGTCGCTGGCCGCCGCTGTTCAGCGCCGGGTGGTTCTGCGGATGGCGCACGCCGACGACTACAGCTTCCTTGGCGTTGCCGGCGACGTCCTGACGATGGCTTCGCCTCCAGGCCGAGGGCTGCTGAACGGCGCCGAGATCCAGTGCGCAGTACTGGGTGGCACCTCGGAGGTGATGGCGCAGTCGCGGGCCGTGAGCGCGTTCGGCCATGCGATGCGCATAGCCGGCTCTCGAGAGGTACCACCGATCCGCAGCCTGGCCGACCGCATCCGCATGGAGGATCTTCCGACCAGGGTCGAGGGGCATCCGGTGCTCGGTATCGCTTTCACGAGCCTGTCGGCGTTGCCGTTCGAGCCGCGCGGATCCTTCGTGGTCACGGGTCCCTCGGGCAGTGGGCGCACCCAGAGCCTCGACTCATTGGCCCGATCACTGCGCCGCTGGAACCCGGCGACGACGCTGTACTTCCTCACACCGAGACGCTGCTCGGAACTGGGCGTCCTGGCGGACTGGACCGAGGTCGCGGCTGGCCCCGATGCCATCACCGTGCTGGCCGCTCGGCTGCTTGCTGAGCTGCACGCTGACCAGGGCGATCGGCCGCACGACCGGCCGCACGACGAGCTTCTCAACGGCGCCCACCGGGGTCCGATCGCGGTGGTCATCGAACGGGCCGATGACCTGGCCGGCAGCGTGGCGGAGCCGGCTCTGTCGAGTCTGATCAGGGCCTGTCTCGACAACGGCCACTTCGTGGTTGCCGAGGGCGATACGTCGTTCTTCAGCTCCAACTTCGGGCTGGCGGGTCTGCTCAAGACCTCCAGATCCGGTTTGGCTCTGCAACCGGATGGCATCGAAGGACAGACGGTATTTCGCTCGACCTTCCCTGCCGTCAACCGGCCAGACCTTCCCGAAGGTCGCGGGTTCCTGGTCCAGCGTGGCCGCCCGGAGCTGCTTCAGGTCGCGCTGGCGGGGGAACCCGATCCGGGCAGCGCAGGCAGAGACAGAGACCTGATCCCAGGGGAGTGCTCCCCATCGACGTTGCTCGCGGGGGCACCTAGTTTCGCAGGGTCAGGTGTGGGGACGTCCGCGGAAAGGAAACGAACATGAGCAACACAGGTGGCAGCTCCTGGGAGGGCATGAACCCCGAGGTGGTGCAGGTGCAGGCTCGCATCCTTCATGGCCTCTCGGAGGAGATCACTGCCCTGATGAGCAAGATCGAGGCGGAGGTCGCACAGCTCGCGGATGCATGGCACGGCGCTGACGCCAACCTGTTCGCCGCCGACTGGGCCGGTACGCACAAGCCGGTGTTCACCACGGCCGCGACGCTGCTGGCGACCATGGGCGACACCAGCCTGCGCAACGCCACCCAGCAGCAGGCCACGTCGGCGCACTGAGTGATGTTCGCGTAGCAGCAGGCACCTCAGCGCACTGAGACGCCCTTAGCCACCCAAAGCTCGTTCTTTCTTGAAGGGGATTGTGATGACTGTTAGCCAAGGTATGCAGCGCGAGGCGGTTCTGACCACGGCAGGCCAGCTCGACGCCGACCAGCAGACCGTGACCGATCTGATGGCGCGAACGCTGGCGGCGGTGAACACCCTGGGCCAGAACTGGTTCGGCGCTGACTCGACCCAGTTCGCCGCGGACTGGGCAGGTTACTCAAGACAGCTCCAGACGGCTGGCGACGCCATCGCGGCGATGTCCAGGACGGCCCGCGCCCAGGCCTCGGACCAGCAGAGCACCTCGACCCACTAGCGGTCGATAACGCGATGGATTGATAAGGCGAAGGATTGTGGTCGTCCTGACAGCCAGGATCCTTCGCGATATCTGGGTGCGTAGGTGTGTGGGTCCCGCGCCTTGACCAGGGCGCCGCTCAGACCAGACATGCGAGGGGCCCGGTTCCCATTGGAACCGGGCCCCTCGGCAATGACGCACCCACTCGAGATGGGCCGCTCTCATGCCGTACGCAAGATCAGCGCGTTTGGAAGATCAGCGCTCTTCCTCACCGGTGATGAACGCCTCGAGCTTGGCGCGGCCCTCGTCATCGGGACGCTGAACCGGCGGGGACTTCATCAGGTAGGACGAAGCGGAGATCAGGGCGCCGCCGATGCCGCGGTCCTTGGCGATCTTGGCCGCGCGGATGCAGTCGATGATGATGCCGGCCGAGTTCGGGGAGTCCCAGACCTCCAGCTTGTACTACAGGTTCAGCGGCACGTTGCCGAAGGCGCGAGCCTCGAGGCGTACGTAGGCCCACTTGCGGTCGTCCAGCCACTGGATGTAGTCGCTGGGGCCGATGTGGACGTTGCGCTCGCCCAGGTCGTGCTTCAGGTTGGACGTGACGGACTGGGTCTTGGAGATCTTCTTGGACTCCAGACGGTCGCGCTCGAGCATGTTCTTGAAGTCCATGTTGCCGCCGACGTTCAGCTGGTAGGTGCGGTCCAGCACGACGCCGCGGTCCTCGAACAGCTTGGCCATGACGCGGTGGGTGATGGTCGCGCCGACCTGCGACTTGATGTCGTCACCGATGACCGGGACGCCGGCGTCCTCGAACTTCTTGGCCCACACGGGGTCGGAGGCGATGAAGACCGGCAGGGCGTTGACGAACGCGACCTTCGCGTCGATGGCGCACTGCGCGTAGTACTTGTCAGCGACCTCGGAACCGACCGGCATGTAGGACACAAGCACGTCGACCTTGGCGTCCTTGAGGGCCTGGACGATGTCCACCGGCTCAGCCTCGGACTCCTCGATGGTCAGGCGGTAGTACTTGCCGAGGCCGTCGTTGGTGACCCCGCGCTGGACGATGACGCCGGTGGGCGGCACGTCAGCGATCTTGATCGTGTTGTTCTCCGAGGCGTTGATGGCATCGGACAGGTCGAACCCGACCTTCTTGGCATCCACGTCGAAGGCGGCGACGAACTGAACGTCGTTGACGTGGTACTCGCCGAACTTGACGTGCATCAGACCAGGCACGGTGCCGTTCGGGTCAGCGTCCTTGTAGTACTCGACTCCCTGCACCAACGAGCTGGCGCAGTTGCCGACGCCAACGATGGCGACGCGCACTGATCCCATGGGGATTCTCCTTCGTGTTGTTGAGCAAAAAACTGTTGGTATGACGGTGGCTAGGTGGTGGTCTGTTCGGTCGAGGGGGTGACGGCTTTGGCTGGGGTCGAACGCTCGGTCTCGATCAGCTCGGAGAGCCAGCGCACCTCGCGTTCGACGGACTCAAGACCGTGACGTTGGAGCTCGGCGGTGTAGAGGTCGAGCCGCTCACGGCGCTGGGCTGCGGCGGAACGGAAGGAGTCGAGGCGTTCCTCGAGCCGGCTGCGGCGGCCTTCAAGAATGCGCAGGCGTACATCGGCGTCGGTTCGGGCGAAAAAGGCAAAATGCACGTTGAACGTGTCGTCCTCCCAGGCCGCGGGTCCGGACTGGGCGAGCATCGACTGGAAGTGCTCCTTGCCCTCGGCGGTGAACTCATAGACGATCCGCGCCCGGCGACTGCCCGAGGCCGTGGCGCCTTCAGCTCCCGGAAGGTTCTCGGCCGAAGTGCTCTCTGCGATCCACCCGCGGTCGACCAGGTCACGCAGGCAGGGATAGAGAGTCCCGTAGGACAGGGCCCGGAATGCGCCGAGGACGGCGTTGAGCCTCTTGCGCAGCTCGTAGCCGTGAAGCGGCGACTCGTGCAAGAGTCCGAGGATGGCGAGCTCCAGCAGGGCCGAACGTCTGCTCATCTCGCTCCCTCCCGATTCTCACCCGTGGCCACTCGGTCAGGAAGACCTGGGTGGAACAGCCCCGTGCATCTGAGGTAGACGTTACCAGATATATCGATTCGATATATCTGGTGTAGAGCGCAGTCCGGGGGTCGTCATACTGGGGGGCACTGCACCGGGCAACCACGATTCTCGCCGACGAAAGAAGACCTGTGAGCAACCCGCCGACCCGCGCCAGTCAGCGTTCCAACAGGACCACAGCCGGCCGAAAGCCCGTTCGCAAGGGCTGGCGCCGGTTCTTTTCGTGGAAGCCCATTCTGCTGACCCTGCTCGGGCTGTTTCTC
>DATCQG010000139.1:0-4455 GCA_036569625.1 Dermatophilaceae bacterium
TGCGGTGTATCCCTGGGCCGTATCCTCGGTCACCCTGGGTGCGGCAGGTTGGCAGCCGGCATATGACAACGTGACCTGCCTGGGCGTTCTCATCGACGGCATCAGAGGTCATCACGCGGTGGCGGCCCGCAGGGTTGACCGTAAGGACGCGGCGCTCGGCGCGGCAAGTGCCGCAGTCGCTCTCGTCGGCACGGCCGCCATCATGCGACGACGGCGTCGTAAGGGGGGAGCAACGTGATCGAGACTGATGGCCATCCGGGCGTTGTCTCCGAGAATCCCGGCACTGGTCTGAGTCGGCGGGCGGCCAGTTGGCTTGTCGCCGTGTTCATCGGGATCGTGATCGCGGCGCTCATGGGGCTGGTCCAGGTGCCGTATGCCGTCCTCAGCCCCGGTCCCGTCACCAACACCCTGGGTAATGGTCCGGGGGGCAAGCCACTGGTGACCGTCGCGGGTACGGCCACCTACCCCACCAGGGGCGCCCTGGACTTCACCACGGTTGAGGTGCTGGGTGGCCCCAACAGCCCTGTCAACGCCTGGGACTGGGTCATGGGACACCTCGACAGCGCCCGCGCGGTCGTGCCCGCGGAGGAACTTTTCCCCAAGGGCGTGAGCAGCACGCAGGTTGACCACGAGAACGCCGCAGAGATGGCCGACTCGCAACAGGAGGCGATTGCTGTTGCCCTGCGGGCCCTTGGTCAGAAGGTCCCCCAGGTCGTCAGCATCAGCGACCTGCCCAAGGGATCGCAGTCCGCCGGGGTCCTGCGCGCCGGCGACGTCATCGTCTCGATCGATGGCAAGCCGGTCACCACCCCGGATGCGGTCCGGGCTGCGGTTCGCGCACACAAAGCCGGTGAGAACGTCGACTTCGCGGTCCGACGGAACGGCAAGGTCATGGCTCTTACGGTCAGGACTGGCGGCTCCCAAGGGCATACCGTGGTGGGTGTCTTTCTTAGGACCGGCTTCACCTTCCCCCTCAAGGTCAGCATCAACGCGGGGAACGTCGGGGGGCCATCGGCAGGGATGATGTTCTCCCTTGCCATCTACGACAAGCTAACGCCCGGGTCGCTCACGGGCGGCATCAATATCGCCGGCACGGGGACGATTGACTCAGCGGGAAAAGTGGGGCCGATCGGCGGCATTGCCCAAAAGCTGGTGGGCGCCAAGAGGGGCGGAGCCGCCTGGTTTCTTGCTCCTGCGGAGAACTGCAACGAGGTCGTTGGACACATTCCGGACGGGCTGCAGGTCGTCAAGGTTGCGACCTTCGCCCAGGCGCGTGATGCCGTCAAGGCGATCGCGGCCAAGCAGAGCGCTTCGCTGCCGCACTGCACGTAAGCACACGCCATACCGCCAGGGGTCGTGCTCAGTCGCGCAGGGTCGCAGCGAGCGCCTGCACCAGACCAGGCGCTATGTCCGGGCCGGAGGCAACCTTGTCGTCGGTGTCGTGGTCGCGCTGGCGCAGCAGACACGTTGACTCGCCGTCCCGCAGAACCGCCACAAGCAGCCGGACGTCCTTGCGGTCAGGGTGTGCGGCCAGGAGCTCGGCCACCTGATCGGGGTCGTCCGGCAGGTCGTGCTCGGCTTCGGGGGGCACGACGAGCCGTTCGACCGCCAACGCCACACCGTCCACCTCCTCCGGCCAGGCGAGCTGGGCCAGGAAGGCCTCCAGGGACGCGGTGTCGTCCAGGCCCTCCTGCTCGATGGCGGTGAGACCGTCGTCCAGACCCTGCCCGAGCTCGTCGTGCAGATGCGGCTCACGCGCCAGCAGACCGGCCGTCCTGACCAGGGCGAACAGGCGTGGCGGCTGGTCCCAGCCGGCCGCGGCCACGTGGCGCTCGGTCTCGAGGGCGGACGTCACAAGGGGGCTGAAGATCGGCTGGAAGGGGCTGGTCACGGTTCCATGTTGCAGCATCACGGTGTGCTGGCGGAAATGCCACCTCCGCTGTATAGGGTGGCCATCAAGAGGTTTCCGACTGATGGTTCACAGCAACAGCGAGATCGGGCGATGTTTTGAGTCAGAGAGACTGGTTCGGCGGCTCCGGCGGCGCAGAGTCTGGTGGTCCCGGTGGCGGGCCCTCCGGCCCTCGCCCCCCGATGCCGCGAATTACGCTGCGCCGTCGCGGTCCGCTTGCTCCCACCTTGGCCATCCTGGCCATCATCATCGTGGCCGTCACCCTGGTCGCGCAGCTCTGGACCGAAGTGCTGTGGTTCGACAGCGTCGGTTTCACCAAGGTCTTCTGGGTCGAGCTGCTCACCAAGACCGGGCTCTTTGTCGTGGGTACTGTGCTCACGGCCGTGATCGTCGCTTCCAGCATGCTGATCGGATATCGCACCCGTCCGGTCTATCCGCCGGTCTCGGCAGAGCAGCAGAACCTCGACCACTACCGCGAGCTGCTCGAGCCGTTGCGCCGCATGACCACCATCGTCGCTCCTGCGGTGCTCGGTATCTTCGCCGGATCAGCCGCCGCAAGCCAGTGGCAGACTTTGCTGCTCTGGATCAACCGCGTGCCCTTTGGTTCCGTGGACAAACAGTTCCACCTCGACATCGGGTTCTTCGTCTTCACCCTGCCATGGCTTCGCTTCATCGTCGGATTCCTGACCATGGCCCTGGTCCTGGGCACCTTGACAGCGGCCGTGACCCACTACGTCTATGGCGGCCTGCAGCTGCAGACCAAGGGTGAGCGGACGACCACCTCGGCGCGCGTCCATCTCTCGTTACTGCTGGCGGCGCTCGTACTCGTCCGCGCCGGAAGCTGGTGGCTGGACCGTTACTCGTTGACGACAAACGACTCTCGCTTGATCACCGGCCTGACCTACACCGACGTGCACGCTGTCATGCCCACCAAAGCGATTCTGGCGGTTGCCGGAGTCATGTGCGCGGGGCTGTTCGTGGCCACCATCTGGACCCACTCCTGGCGGCTGCCAGCGGTCGGGGTCGCGATCCTCGTGCTGTGCACGGTCATCGTCGGCGGCATCTACCCGGCGTTGGTCCAGAACTTCCAGGTCCAGCCGTCCGAGAAGTCCCTGGAGGCGCCGTACATCGACCGCAACATCAAGGCGACAAGGTTGGCTTACGGACTGGCCAATACGGACGTCAGGACCTACCAGGCCTCGATCACGGCCAGCCAGGGTCAGCTGCGCAACGATGCCGCCACCATCCCGGGCATCCGGTTGGTGGACCCGAGTGTGGTGTCCCCGACGTTCAAACAGCTGCAGGCGGTCAAGAGCTACTACCAGTTCCCTGACGCGCTGGACGTCGACCGCTACACGATTGACGGAAAGGTGAACGACACAGTCGTCGCGGTTCGCGAGCTGGATCTGACCGGTCTGCCGGCCTCACAGCGGAACTGGGTCAACGACCACACGGTCTACACGCACGGGTTTGGTCTGGTCGCGGCCTACGGCAACCGCAGCGGCCAGGACGGTCAGCCGGTCTTCTACGAACAGAACATCCCTCCGGTGGGGCCCCTTGGCGCCTTCGAGCCACGCATCTACTTCGGTGAGTCCTCGCCTGACTACTCGATCGTCGGAGGTCCCGCGAACGGGGCCAAGAAGGAGCTCGACTACCCCGACTCCAGCGCGACCGGCCAGCAGAACAACACCTATGCCGCCAAGGGCGGCGTGAACATCGGCAACTTCGCCCGAAAGGTTGCCTACGCGATCAAGTACCGCGAGATAAAGATCCTGCTCTCCAACACGGTCAACCCCGACTCACGGCTGCTCGACTACCGCACCCCACGGGAGCGGGTCGAGCGGGTGGCGCCATGGCTCACCCTGGACGGCAACAGCTATCCAGCCGTGGTCAACGGACGGGTGCAGTGGATCATCGACGGCTACACGACGTCGGCCGACTATCCCTACTCCCGGCTGCAGCAGATCAACAACGCGACCGCAGACTCGCTGACCGCCCGAACCACCAGCATCCAGGCGCTGCAGGCTGCTCAGGTCAACTACATCCGCAACTCGGTCAAGGCCACGGTCGACGCCTACGACGGCAGTGTCAGGCTCTACGCGTGGGACAACCAGGACCCCCTGCTCAAGGCGTGGTCGAAGGCCTTCGGTGGCACCGTCCGCCCCATGTCAGAGATCAGCGGCGACCTGATGGCTCACCTTCGTTACCCCGAGGACCTGTTCAAGGTCCAGCGCAGCCTGATGGCCAAGTATCACGTCACCGACTCTGGCGCCTTCTATGGCGGACAGGACTTCTGGACTGTTCCAGATGACCCGACGCAGGAGCAGCAGACCGTTGACCAGCCGCCCTACTACCTCAGCATCGCGATGCCCGGCCAGCCGGCGCCGTCCTTCTCGTTGACGACGACCTTCAAGCCGCAGGGAAACCGGCCGGTTCTGGCCGGGTTCATGGCAGTCGACGCCAACGCTGGTGACCAGACGGGCAAACGCAGTCCGGGGTATGGCGCGTTGCGCCTTCTCGAGCTGCCGCGCGACACGACGGTCAAG
>DATCQG010000140.1:0-6881 GCA_036569625.1 Dermatophilaceae bacterium
CAATAACTGAGGTCAGAGGCACGGCCATGAGGGACATACCCATCGTGGGGGCCGCGCACCAGCCCAGCGTCTTGCGAGTTTGCGCAGTTTTCAGTATCCATAGTGGTGGTGAGCCCCCATCCCTCCGCCAGCGGCCCCGAGCACTGTCGCGGCAGCTGGAATCCCGATCGCATCAGCCAGACTGTTGGCTTCGCGCGCGCGCCTCGGTGTCTTCATGGCGTAACTGGACCTCGCGATCCAGCTGGCCCTGGCCGACGGCCCTCGCGGCGTGGTCTGCGACCTGTCAGCCGTGTTCGAGGGTGCCGAGCCGGCCGCGGTGGCGGTGCTCGCGACGGCAGGGCGCCATGTCCGGGACTGGCCCGGGATCCCCGTGGCCGTGGCCTGCTCGGATCCGCGGGTTCGCGCAGCGTTGACCGCTCATCCCTTGGGCGGGCACCTGATCGTGACCGCGTCGATGCTCTCGGCGCTGTCGGAGGTGCTGGCGACACCCGCCCCGGTCGTTGAGTGGCTAGGACTTGCGCCGCACCCGAGCGCACCGAGAAACGCGCGCAACTTCGTCACCCGTACCCTGCTGGACTGGGGTTTGGGCAGGGTTATTTCCTCCGCTTCCCTGGTGGTCAGCGAGCTCGTGACCAACTCGATGATCCATGCCGGCACCGACATCGCCCTGTCCGTGGCCTGGAACGCAGGGGCACTGCGTCTGACCGTTCGGGACAACAGCCCTGGCCTGCCTCACCAGAGGTATTCAACTCCTGACCTGCATGGACGGGGCCTGACCATCGTCGCTGGCCTCTCACGCGCGTTCGGGGTCCTGCCCACCGCCGACGGCGGCAAGGTCGTCTGGGCCGTGTTTGATGCCCCCCGGCCAGGCCCATCAACCAGCCCAAGGCGTTCTGAGCCTGCCACCAGGGTGTCGCCCATGTTCACCGACGCCCGCGGCGTGGCCGGATTGCCTTTCTGCGCCGGCTCCAGCCCGCAGCCAACCGGACACCCCATCCCCCCAACGCGATGTGCAGACCATACGTCCGCCCGGTGAGGGACCTGGCTCACCTCAACCTAGGGCGACGTCCAGGTCGGCGACCAGGACGGTACGAGCAGGCAGCGAGCCCGTCCGACCTGCGGCTAAGCGCGGACGTCGCCGCCGCTGTCGAGTCGATGGGCTATCAGCGGGCGCGTGGGTTCATGGACGACCGGCCGTTCTTCGTTGGCGTGGTCGACTACGAGGGCACCGACTGCACCGCCCACATTCATGTCCTGGACGCCGACAGTGCCCAGGCGGTTGGTAAACGCGTCCTGGCCGCAGCGCTGTGCCAAGGCGGCAGGTGCCGCGCGGGGGGATTTGAGGGTAATGCGCTTGCTCGAACTCGATCAGTGGGACGTGACCCGGCTGCACCCCGTCCCGGGAACGGATCCCCGCCCACCTTCAGCAGCGGAAAGGCGAGCCCCGCGGGAGTGTCCGGCCAACGGTGTAGGCGGCGCGTCGGTGCTAGGTCGTGGGTTCAGCTCGGGGCACCGACGGCTTCCGTGAACTGGCTGTTGTAGAGGGAGTGGTACATGCCGTGGCGCGCCAGCAGTTCCGCATGGTTGCCGTGTTCCACGATGCGTCCGTTGTCCATGACGATGATCGTGTCGGCGTTTCGGATCGTGGATAGCCGGTGGGCGATGACGAAGCTGGTGCGGCCTTGTCGTAGCCGGGCCATGGCTTCCTGGATGAGGACTTCGGTGCGGGTGTCGACGTTGCTGGTGGCTTCGTCGAGGATGAGGATGGGCGGGCTGGCCAGGAATGCCCGTGCGATCGTCAGCAGCTGCTTCTGTCCTGAGGAGAAGTTGGACGCGTCCGCATCGAGCCGGGTGTCGTACCCGTCGGGCAAGGTTCGGACGAAGTGATCGACATAGGCGGCTGTGGCGGCATCGACGATTTCTTCGTCGGTCGCGCCCTCTTTCCCGTAGGCGATGTTTTCTGCGATGGTGCCGGCAAAGAGCCAGGTGTCCTGAAGGACCATGCCGAAGGCGCGACGTACTTCGTCGCGGGTCAGCTCGGCGTAGTTGGTGCCGTCGAGGCGTATGTGGCCGGCGTCGATCTCGTAGAAGCGTACGAGCAGGTTGACCAGTGTGGTTTTGCCTGCGCCGGTGGGGCCGACGATCGCGACCGTCTGGCCGGGGGCCACGTCGAGGGTGAAGTCTTCGATGAGGGGTTTGTCTGGCTCGTACCGGAAGGACACGTGCTCCAGGCTCACTCGCCCGGCCCGCGGAGGGGGCGGCGAGGTCGGGGCAGCGGCCGGGACGTAGTCGGCGCTCTCTTCTTGTGCGTCCAGGAACTCGAAGACTCGCTCTGCGGAGGCCAGGCCTGACTGGAGCATGTTCATCTGGGCGGCGATCTGGGTGATGGGCATGGTGAACTGGCGGGAGTACTGGATGAAGGCCTGCACGTCGCCCAGGGACATGGTGCCGGAGGCGACGCGGTAGCCGCCCAGGACGGCGATCACTACGTAGTTGAAGTTGGACAGGAACTGCATCGTGGGCTGGATGATGCCGGACAGGAACTGTGCCCGGAAGCTGGCCTCGTAAAGGCGCCGGTTCTGGCGGCCGAACTCGTCGATGGTGGCCGGTCCCCGGCCGAAGACCTGGACCAGCCCGTGTCCGGTGTGGGTCTCCTCGACCAGCCCGTTCAGGGTGCCGGTGCGTTTCCACTGGGCGGCGAACTGGACCTGTGAGCGCTTGGCGATGATGACGGTGATCAGGATGGCCAACGGGATCGTGATCAGAGCCACGCCGGCCAGCAGCGGTGAGATCCAGATCATCATGCCCAGCACCCCCACGATGGTCAGTACAGAGGTGAGCAGCTGGCTCAGGCCCTGCTGCAGTGTGGTGGTGAGGTTGTCGATGTCGTTGCTGACCCGGCTCAGGATGTCGCCGTGCGGGTGGCTGTCGAAGTACCGCAGTGGCAGCCGGGTCAGCTTCTGCTCGATCTGGGCGCGCAGGCCGTACATGGTGCGTTGGGTGACACCGGCCAGGAGGTAGCCCTGGCCGAAGTTGAAGGCTGCGCCGAGCAGGTAGACCGCTGCTGCCAGGCCCAGGACTCGGCCGAGCTGGTTGAGATCGACTCCCGCCCCTGGGGTCAGGCTCATCCCGGAGATCATGTCGGCGATCTGGTTCTGGCCGTGGCTGCGCAGCATCGCTTCGGCCTGCTGCTGGGTGACTCCGGCCGGCAGCTGCTTGCTCACGATGCCGTTGAACAAGATGTTGGTCGCGTTGCCGAGGATCTTCGGGCCGGTGATGATGAAGGCGACCGAGACCACGCCCAGCAGCAGCGAGATCACCAGCTTGAACATTTCGGGGCGCAACCGGCCAAGCAGCCGCCGCGCCGTCCCCGAGAAGTCCTTGGTCCGCTCGACGGGTGCCGCACGGCCCCTGGCCATAGGGCCCCCGCCCATGCGTCCCCCGCCCATGCTCATGCCGCGGCCTGTTCGCCGAGCTGGGATGTGACGATCTCCCGGTAGGGTTCGCAGCCCAACATCAACTCCTGGTGGGTGCCCATCCCGGCGATACGGCCCTCGTCGAGCACGATGATCTGGTCGGCGTGCATGACGGTGCTCACCCGCTGGGCGACGATTACGACCGCTGCATCGGCCGTCTCGACTTTGAGTGCGGCGCGTAGCTGCGCGTCGGTCGCGGCGTCCAGCGCCGAGAAGCAGTCGTCGAACAGGTACAGGCGGGGGGTCTTCACCAGCGCCCGGGCGATCGAGAGCCGCTGACGCTGTCCCCCTGAGACGTTGGTGCCGCCCTGGTCGATCGGTGCGTCGAGCTGGCCGGGCATGGCCGCGACAAAGTCGCGGGCCTGAGCAACCTCGAGGGCATGCCACAGTTCCGCCTCGCTCGCCTCAGGCCGGCCGAAGCGAAGGTTGCTGGCGATGGTGCCGCTGAACAGGAATGCCGCCTGCGGTACCAGTCCGATCGAGTTCCACAGCTGGTCCAGCTCCTGGTCCCGCACGTCAATGCCGTTGACGAACACGCTGCCGCTGGTGGCGTCGGTGAACCGCGGGACGAGGTTGAGCAGGGTCGTCTTGCCGCTGCCGGTCCCACCGATGATCGCGCTGGTCTGGCCCGGCAGGAACGTGAGCGACAAGTCATGCAGGACCGGTTGCTCACTTCCCGGGTAGCCGAAGGTGAGGTGACGGAACTCCACCAGGCCGGTCGTCCGCGCGGGCCTGACAGGGGACGGCGAGTCGGTGATCGACGGCGTCGCGTCGAGGACCTGCTGGACACGTTCGGCGCTGACCATCGCGCGGGGTACCAGGATCACCATCATCACCGCCATCATCACGGACATCAGGATCTGCAGGATGTATGTCAGGAACGCGGTGAGGTTCCCGATCGGCATGGACCCATCACTGACCAGACGGCCGCCGAACCACACGACGGCGACGCTGGACAGGTTCAGGATGGCCATCAGGACTGGCATGGTCAGGGCGAAGACCCGGTTCACCCGCAGCGTGGTAGCTGTCAGGGAGGAGTTCGCCTCGTCGAAACGCTCGCTCTCGGAGCGGCCGCGCACGAATGCGCGGATCACCCGGACCCCGGTGATCTGCTCGCGCAGCACCTCGGTGATGCGGTCGATCTTGACCTGCATGGACCGGAACTGGGGCACCACCAAGATCATCACGACCCCGAGGACCAGCACCATCACGGGCACGGCGACTACCAGCAACAGCGAGAGGGCAGCGTCCTCCCTGATGGCCATGAAGATGCCCCCGACGCACATGATCGGGGCTATGACCATCAGCGTGAGCGCCATCTGCACGAACATCTGGATCTGCTGGATATCGTTGGTATTGCGGGTAATCAACGACGCCGTCCCGAAGCGGTTCATCTCAGCGGCCGAGAAGGTCTGCACCTGGGTGAAGACCTCGCCGCGCATGTCCGCGCCTACCCCCATCGACACCTGCGACGCGTAGTACACCGCCACGATCGACAGCACGCCCAGCACCAGAGCAATAGCCAGCATGAACGCCCCAGTCGTCCAGATGTAGTGCACGTTCCCCTTGACGACTCCGAAGTTGATGATGTCGGCGTTAAGGTTCGGCAGGTAAAGGTTGCCGAACGTCTGGGCCGCCAGCAACGCCACCACGATCCCAACCTGGCGGTAGTACCGGCGCAGATAGGTCCTGAGCAGGCGGGTCAGCATGGCAGTTCTGTCGTTGTGTGTTGCTCTGTAGAGCTCGGCTTCCCTGCCAGCCGGAGCGCACGCTGGAGGGCTGCGAGCCCCTGGGCGACGACCACGAGCTCCTCATCCGACAACGGCTGCAACAGATGGCCCATAGCCTGCTGGGCCAACGCCGACCACTCAACGATACGGTCAGACCCCTCCGGGGTGATGCAAAGCCGGACCAGGCGGCTGTCGTGGGAATCGCTTTCTTTGCGAACAACCCCCTGGGCGGCGAGGCCGCTCATGATGACCGAGACCCGGCTCTTGGGCAGCGCAGTCAGCCGCGCGACCTCGTTGACAGTGACGCCTGGATGCTCGGAGATCTCCTGGAGCAAGGCAAGGCCCGGCCCGGCCAACGGAAACGGCAGCCCGTGATCCCCGGCCAGCTCCAGATACTGCCGACGAAACTCTCGCTGCACGCTGCGCAGCAGTGTGAAGACGTGCTCCTGAGCCTGTGTGCGACCCGACGCTCCAGCGCCAGTTTCAGCCGGGCAGTTCGTTTCGAGCGGAACGTTCACGCGTAAACGGTATTGCTGCCGCACCGGGATCGGGTAGGGACCAACGTCCCGAGACGTACCGGTTCGGGTCACCCATGACACGGACCGGCTCAGCCGGCTGCAACCCACGCAGCCGGTGCCACGAGGTCCGGGTCAGCCCGCCTTCACCTCTTGTCACGCGCATCGCGGTCGCGGAGCTGGTGCCAGCGTTCGACGACGCCGGGGAGCTCCGTGTCGAGGTAGTCGAAGAAACTCGCCATGTCGCGCAAGCGGGCGCCGGCGGCCGTGTCGAGCCCGCCGGTGGCCTGGACACCCTGGTTGGCCACGTCGACAAGCTTGCGGTAGGCCGGTTGCTTGGCCCCGCTGGCCGTGTACCACGCGTCGTCGGGCAGGCGGTACAGGTCGCGGCGGGCGCCTGGCACGGCCTCCCGTTCGGCCAGGCCCACATGCATCAGATACCGCACCGCGTTGGAGACGGCAGCCGGGCTGACCTGCAGTCCCGCCGCTAGATCGGCTGCGGTCAGGCCCGGTTCCTCCGTGGCCATAAGCAGCATCAAGACCCTGGCCGGCATCCGGGCGACGCCTATGTCCGCCAAGACAGCGGCGGCGTGTTCGACGAATCGCGCGACCTCTTGCTCATCGCGTGGCGCGCTCCGCTTCGAAGCCGTCGAGCCACGCCCTTGCCGAGTCAATGTGATCACCCTCACCCTTGTCAGTTATTTTACAACATCATGAAGCAACTGTAGCGTGTTCTGCATGACGAATGTTGTGGAGATGACCGGGGTAGTCAAGCGTTTCGGGACGGTGACCGCCCTGGACGGGCTAGACCTCGCGGTGGCTGAGGGCGAGGTGCATGGTTTCCTCGGCCCGAACGGGGCAGGCAAGACCACAACGCTGCGGCTGCTGCTGGGCATGCTGCGCTCCAACGCCGGCTCCATCCGGGTGCTGGGGCTGGACCCCTGGCGGGACGTGGCGACGCTGCACCGCCGGTTGGCGTACGTCCCCGGTGATGTGGCGCTGTGGCCGAACCTGACCGGCGGTGAGGTGATTGACCTGCTCGGCCGGCTACAGGGAGGGCAGGACCAGGCCCGCCGGGACCGTCTGCTGGAGATGTTCGACCTGGACCCGACCAAGAAGGCCCGCACCTACTCCAAGGGCAACCGGCAGAAGGTTGCCCT
>DATCQG010000141.1:0-6705 GCA_036569625.1 Dermatophilaceae bacterium
GGCCCACCTGGCCCCGGATCTGACCCGTCGAAGCTGCCGGGGGCGGCCCTGATCGCAGACGAGATGAACAACCGGTTGCTGATCATCGACCCCAGCGGCCGGACCCTGTGGCAGTACCCCCGCCCGGGAGACCTGGCCGCGGGGCAGACCTTCAAGACCCCCGACGATGCGCACCTCACTCCGAGCGGCAAACAGATCATCGCCAGCGAGCAGGACGACCACGTCGTCCGCGTCATCGACATCGCCACACGCAAGATCGTCTATACCTACGGCATGCCAGGGGTCCGCGGATCGGGCCCCAACCAGCTGAACCAGCCCGAGAGCGCGCTGATGCTGCCCAGCGGTCACGTCGTGGTCCCCGACATGATGAACTGCCGGCTCGTCATGATCCCGGCCGGGGCGCACGCGATCAGTCGACAGCTGGGCCGCACGGGAGCGTGTGAGCACAACCCCCCGCGGACGTTCGTCGTCCCCAACGGCATGTTCCCGATGGCCAACGGCAGCTACCTGATCACCGAGGCGACCGGCAGCTGGGTCGATGAGCTGGACCTGTCCGGGCGTGTCGCATGGAGCGTGCACCTTCCCGGTTTCACGTGTGTATACGAGAGCAACGAGATCGGCCCCAACCGTTACCTCACTGTCGACCACGCGAGCCCGGGCAAAGTCGTGACCTTCGACCGCACCGGAAGGGTGTTGTGGAGCTACGCCCCGACCGGGAGTGCAGCTCTGGACAAGCCATCACTCGCGCTACGGTTGCCCAGCGGTAACTTCTTGGTCGTCGACTCACTCAACCACCGGGTGACCGTCGTCGACGCACGCACCAAGGCGGTCGTGTGGCAGTACGGAGAGACGAGGGTCCCCGGAGCACGCCCGGGACAGCTGAACAAACCCACTGCCTCGACTTCCTTCCGGCAAGCTCACTGCTGATGAAGAACACCGCAACCATGGGCAAGATCCCAAGAGTCTGACGCGACCCACGGCTCAGATCAGGCGCCGTCCCTGAGCATCGGTGGGCCGGTATGGCGGCGGGCGGTGACCTGCATGGCTGCGGGAAAGTCGGCCAGCAGGCCGGGTCGGCCCAAGAGGTATCCCTGACCGTGACCGCAGTGGGCCGACTGGAGGTCAGAGAGCTGGCCGCGGGTTTCGATGCCTTCGCCGATCGTGGCCAGGTGCAGGCTCTCAGCGAGGCGGATGATCACCCGCAAGAAGTCCGGCTCAACCATGCCTGCGGCGTGCGGGTCCAGGAACGACTGGTCGATCTTGACCATGTCCACCGGAAGCTGCCGCAGGTAGCTCAGCGAGGAGTATCCGGTTCCGAAGTCGTCGATCGAGACCCGGATGCCGTGGCTTCGGAGCTCGCGAAGCGACTGACGGCTTCGCTCGACCAGCAACACCCCCTCGGTGACCTCGAGCACAAGAGCGGACGGCTCCAGGTCATACTCCGCCAGGATGGCGATCACCGAGGATGCGAACCCGTCGTTGTCGAGCTGCAGGGGGGACACGTTGACGCTGACGTAGGCCAGGACGCCCCGGGCGGCCCGCCAGTCCGTGAGCTCGCTGCAGGCCTGGTCTATCGCCCACCGGCCGAGCTCGTGGATCAGGCCGATCTCCTCGGCGACCGGGATGAACTCGGCGGGAGGCACCTCGCCGAGTTTGGGGTCCGACCAGCGGGCGAGTGCCTCGAACCCGACAACAGCACCCGTGCGCAGGTCGACGATGGGCTGGTAGGCAAGGGTGATTGCACCCTCCGAGAGCGCGGTCTGCAGGGCCGCCTCGAGCCGGAACCGGTTCACCACGCTGGCATGCATGGCGGGCTGGTAGAGCACGTGGCGATATCCGCCGTGGAGCTTGGCCTGGTACATGGCCAGATCGGCGTTGCGCAACAGCGTCTCGGTCGTCGCCCCCGACCCGGCCACCGCGATGCCGATACTTGCCCCGATGGTGGCGGCGCGTCCGCTGAACTCCACGGGCGATCCACCCAGCGCCGCGAGAACCCGCTCGGCCAGCGCCGTGACCTGGACCGGGGTCATGTCTTCCACCAATAATGCGAACTCGTCACCGCCGATGCGGGCAGCTGTGTCCTCGGACCGGGCGCACGATCTAAGGCGGTCCGCCACGGCGACGATCACCTCATCCCCGCACGCATGCCCGAAGCTGTCGTTGACCGTCTTGAAGTTGTCAAGGTCGATGAACAGGACTGCCATCTGGCCGCGCTTGCGTCTCCCCAGAGCATGCCCGACACGGTCGTGAAAGAGCTGTCGGTTGGGGAGCCCCGTAAGCGGATCATGGAAGGCTTGGTGTTCCAGACGCTCCTCGAGCTGCTTCTCCCGGGTGACGTCCACCAGGACGCCGTGCCAGGTCACCCGACCCTCCTGGTCCCGCAGTGCCATTGCGTCATCCCGCACCCACACCGTGGCCCCGGTACGGTGAAGCAACCGGTAGGTGTCGGAGTAGACCGTGTCATCGCGTCCAGACATGAGGAAGCGCTCCTCTTCGGACAGGGTGCCCTCCCGGTCCTGTGGATGAAGCTGTCTGAGCCATATTCCGGGGTCGGCCATCCACTCCTCGGCCGAGAAGCCGAGGATGGGCTCGATCTGCGGGCTGACGTAGAGCCATCTGCCGTTGGGCCCCGGCTCGGCGACATAGACGATCGCCGGCACCCGCTCGACCTGAAGCTGGGAGCGCTGCTCCAGGACGCGTGGGTCGCTCTCGATCAGCTGACGCTCGGTGATCTCACGGGTGACGCCAATCGCATAGCTCGGGTTCCCATCCGCCTCCGGCACCAGCGACATCGTCAGAGCAACCCACAAGATTCCGCCGTCCTTGCAGATGAAACGCTTCTCCAGAGCAAAACCATCGATCTTCCCTGCGACCATCTGGGCGAAGCTGTCCAGAAGGGCCTCAATATCATCGGGATGGGTGAACGCCGCAAACGGCATCACAGCGAGCTCATCCGCGGAATAGCCCAGAGCATGCCGCAAGACATCGTTCGTCCACGTCGTTCGACCCTCGAGGTCGACGATGCCGATACCAACCGGAGGAAGCTCAAAGATTGGGTCGAACCGACCGGGTCGGGCGGACCCCCCGGTGGTTCCGGGCACGTCCTGACGATCGAGGTCGGAGCCCTCGCGGACGTGACTGAACATCCACCCTCCATCCCGAAAGACATTTACCCTGCGCCCTAGGCCAAAACGTAGCATCGTCGAGGTCAAGAACTGGGGCGAATCACTCAATGCGCCTTACGACTCGGTCACGACGCCACTCCGGCGCGCCTCGGCCCAGGTCGTCTGGAAGGATCGAGCCCATGAGAGCTTTGGTGAAGCCCGCCGCAGGTCCTGGACTCGAGCTGATGGATCGCCCCGAACCGCTGGTCGGGCCCGATGACGTGAAGATTCGCGTGCACCGGGCTGGCCTGTGTGGCACCGACCTGCACCTCGAACAGTGGGATGACTGGGCCGCATCCGTTATCAAGCCGCCCCTGGTGATCGGTCATGAGTTCTTCGGCGAGGTCGTCGAGATAGGCGAGGACGTCACCTCGGTCGAGGTTGGTCAGAAGGCTTCCGGCGAGGGGCACGTCGTCTGCGGGACCTGCCGCAACTGTCGGGCCGGCCGGCGTCACGTCTGTATCCGGACGTCGAGCGTGGGAGTCAACCGCGACGGTGCGTTCGCCGACTATGTGGTGATCCCTGCGGGAAACGTGTGGGTGCAGCCTGACGACATGGACCCCGACCTGGGCGCGGTGTTCGACCCCCTGGGCAATGCCGTCCACACGACCTTGTCCTTCCCAATAGCCGGCGAGGACGTGCTGGTGACCGGCGCCGGCCCGATCGGAATCATGGCAGCGGCCATCGCACGGCACGTGGGAGCACGCTTCGTCGTCGTCACCGACATATCCGACTACCGCCTGGAGCTTGCCAAGGGTGCGGGAGCCGACCTGACCGTCAACGTCTCTCGCACCACGCTGGCGGAGGCCCAGCGCGATCTGGGGATGCGCGAGGGATTCGACATCGGGTTGGAGATGTCCGGAAGCCCATTGGCGATGGAGGAGATGCTCACCAACCTCAACCATGGTGCCCGTGTTGCGATGCTTGGCCTGCCGAAGGGTCCCTACCCCATCGACTGGGGCAAGGTCATCACCCACATGATCACCATCAAGGGCATCTACGGCCGCGAGATGTACGACACCTGGTATGCGATGAGCTCGATGCTGGCCACGTCCCCCTCACTGCGCGAAGCCGTGCGCTCCGTGATCACGCATCGCTTCCCCGCGGAACAGTGGCAGGACGCCTTTGCCGCTGCGCGATCCGGAGAGTGCGGCAAGGTCGTCATGGACTGGAGCTGAGCCTCCTGGGCATACGAAGACCCCACTGCGACTGACGAAGAGGTACCTCATGTACGGAGCGTTCAAAGAACAGCTGTCCACCACGCTGGAAGAGATCCGGGCTGCGGGCCTGTACAAGAGCGAGCGCGAGCTCACCTCCCCTCAGTCCGCCCACATCACGACCGCCAAGGTCGAGGCGCTGAACTTCTGCGCCAACAACTACCTGGGCCTTGCCAACCATCCGACGGTCGTCGCTGCCGCGTCTGAAGCGTTGCAGGAGTGGGGCTTTGGCATGGCCAGTGTCAGGTTCATCTGCGGCACGCAGATCCTGCACACCGAGCTCGAGGCCAAGCTCTCGGCCTTCCTTCGAACCGAGGCGACGATCCTCTACTCCTCATGCTTTGACGCAAACGGAGGTGTCTTCGAGACCCTCTTCGGCGCCGAGGATGCAGTCATCTCCGACGAGCTCAACCACGCCTCGCTCATTGACGGCATCCGCCTGTCCAGGGCCCAGCGGCTGCGCTACAGGAATGCCGACATGGCCGATCTGGAGGCCCAGCTGACATCGGCGGCAGGTGCTCGCCGGCGGGTCATCGTCACCGACGGCGTGTTCTCCATGGATGGGTCCTTCGCACCGCTGGACCAGATCTGCGACCTCGCCGAGCAGCACGATGCCTTGGTCATGGTGGACGACTCCCATGCCGTCGGCTTCGTTGGTGAGGGCGGCCGCGGAACCCCTGAGCTGTATGACGTCGTCGACCGCGTCGACATCGTCACCGGCACGCTGGGCAAGGCCCTGGGCGGCGCATCAGGCGGTTATGTCTCCGCGCACCAGGAGATCGTGGACCTCCTGCGCCAGCGCTCTCGCCCCTACCTGTTCTCCAACGCCGTGGCTCCCGCAGTTGTCGCCGGCTCCATGGCCGCGATCGAGCTGGCGGCACGGTCGAGCGAACGACGCGAGGCTTTGACCCGCAATACAGAACTGTTCCGCTCTCTGATGACTGATGCGGGCTTCGACCTTCGACCCGGCACGCATCCGATCACACCTGTGATGTTCCCCGGCGAGGATGGAGCGCGCACCGCGGCCGCGATCGCTGACGCAATGTTGGCCGACGGCATCTACGTCATCGCGTTCTCCTATCCCGTTGTGCCCAAGGGCAAAGCGCGAATCCGGGTGCAGCTGTCTGCGGCCCACAGTGAGGACGATGTGCGTCGCTGTGTCGATGCGTTCGTCAAGGCCCGGGCCAAGATCGGTTAGCCAGAGGCAGCATGCACGGTCTGCGCGGACCTCAGAGGTAGAGCCCGGTCTGTTTGGCTTCAACACGGGGCGCTGCCACCGCATGGAGGTCGCGCTCCCGCAGCAAGACGTAACCCTTGCTCTGCAGCTCAACCTCAGCCCGATCCTCCGGGTCGAAGAGAACGCGATCCCCAACCTGGACCTGTCGAACGTTCTGACCGGTCGCCACCACGGTCGCCCACGCGAGCCGCTTCCCCATGCTCGCTGTCGCTGGGATCACCAGTCCGCCGCCGGTCTGACGTTCGCCCACGTCAGCCTCGGTGGAGACGAGCACCCGGTCGTGCAGCATCCGGATGGGGAGGCGCTGGTCGCCAGCGCCACCGCTCTCAGCCACGGCGGCCGTGATAGCGACGGTGCAGAATGGCGAGCACGAGGCCAAGCAGGACAGCAGATCCTGCCGCCAGCGCGGCGACTCGCTCCATGCGAAGCTCACCCTCAGGCGTGTGCGTTGCCTCTACGAGCCCGGCCTTGGCCGATTCGACCTTCCGCCGAACAATCTCCTTGGGCTTGGCCCGGACGGACAGCTCGTCGATCGTGGCGGCCAGATGGGCACGAGTCGCGGCAATCTCGGCCTCTATAGCGTCCGGGGAGGTCTTGGTCTGCTCGCCCATGCGGGTGACTCCTCTGTCCTGGGAGGTCTCGGTGCGGTGAGGTCTCTACAGGGACCATAACGCAGACTGGAACCACACACATTCGGGCGAGGACGCCCGTCGCCCCCACCGGAAGGCCCCTTATGCCCCGTCTCGAAACCGGCCAGAGCGCACCGGCGTTCACGCTCAGCGACCACACCGGCAAGCCGGTGTCGTTGAGCGACTACGCCGGCCGGAACTTGATCATCTTCTTCTATCCCGCTGCCATGACCCCTGGGTGTACCACGGAGGCATGCGACTTCCGTGACTCCCTGATCCGGCTGCAGCATGCCGGGTATGACGTGGTCGGGATCAGCCCGGACAAGCCGGACAAGCTCGCCAGGTTCGTGGACAAGGAGTCTCTGACCTACCCACTGCTCTCGGACCCCGATCGAAGCGTGATGGACGCCTACGGGGCCTATGGCGAGAAGACGCTGTACGGCAAGAAGGTCACAGGT
>DATCQG010000142.1:0-7803 GCA_036569625.1 Dermatophilaceae bacterium
GCCTCGGCCCTTCAGCTGGCGGCGCTGCTCGCGGCCGCGGTGACTCTCCTGCTGAGCTGGCCCGATGACAAGAAACAGTCGACCGGCGGCACTGCCGTCATCGTGAGTCTCGTCCTGTCCGCGACCGCAGGGGCCACAGCCGTTGCCGGGGCGCGTGACCTCGGCTCGTGGCTGGTCGCTATTGAGCTCGCCACTCTCCCGACGGTGGCGCTGGTCGCCCTTCGCGGCGCTCGCTCCGCAATCTCCGGTGCGATCGCTCTGCTGACCACGTCGTTGGTCTCCTTCGGGCTGCTGGCGCTCGCGGCCGGCCTATGGTTCACGGCCACCACCAGCGGATTCCTGACTCCCGCCGCCGCGCTCACGGTGATCGACGATCCGGCCCGACGCCCGATCCTCGTCCTGGCCGTCGTTCTGTTTGTGGCCGGGATCGGCTTCAAGCTCTCGCTCGTGCCGTTCCACGCGTGGACCCCCGAGGCCTACGACGGGGCCCCCTTGCCGATCGCGGCCTTCTTGGCCGGCGTCTCCAAGATCGCCGCCCTGGCGGGCCTGCTCGTGGTGATCCGGGCTGTCGCGCCTCTGGGTGCTCCGGTTCTGACCTCCATCGCGCTCGTGGCGGCGGCAAGCATGACCTTGGGCAACATCATGGCGATGCGGCAGAACGGCGTCGTGCGCCTGCTTGCGTGGTCGACGGTGGCGCAGGCCGGCTGGGTCGTCATGCCACTGGCGACGGTCTCGTCTGCCGCAGTCCGTGCATCAGGGGCATACCTGTTGGCCTACGTCCTCGCGACGCTCCTGGCCTTTGCCGTGGTTGCCGCCCTGGTCCAGATCCGGGGAGCTGAACGTGCGCGTGACCTCCCGGCATACCGCGGTCTCATGCGTGACCACCCCGTTCTGAGCGGGGCGCTTGGGCTCGCACTGCTGTCCCTGGCCGGGCTGCCGCCGGGCGTCCTCGGTCTCGTGGCGAAGGTCACGGCGCTTCGTCCGGTCGTTGGCAGCGAGCTCTGGTTGCTGGCAGTGATCGCGGCCGCCAACGCCGTCCTTGGCGTTGCCGTCTACGTGCGCTGGCTTCGTGCCCTCCTGGTGACACCTGAGGAGCGGGCGGACGAGGCGACCCGAGTTGCTGTGCAAACCGTCCGGGCGCATCCAGCGACCCTGGTCGCGGTCGGTTTCGCTGCCGTGGCACTGGTTGTAACCAGCTTGAGCCCCCAGCTGATCCTGGGGCTGATGGGCACCTGACCGGAGGCTGACTGGGCTGCCTGCGGCCGTCCACCGGCTCCGGGTTTCGGAACACCACGCTGGGCAGCCGCGTTGGGAGGGTATGCACAACCACTACAACGGGCTGAAGACCACGCTGCTTCTGAGCGGCATCTTCGCTCTCCTGCTGGCGCTCGGCTCTCTGGTCAGCAGGGGCAGGTATATCTGGGTCTTTGCCCTGTTCGGGGTCGCCATGACCGCGTATGGCTACTGGAACAGCGACAAGATCGCGATCAGGGCGATGCGCGCGCGGCCTGTCAGCGAGACTGAGGCCCCGGCCATGTACCGCATCGTGCGCGAGCTGTCGACGGCTGCGAACAAGCCCATGCCCCGATTGTTCATCTCGCCGACCGAAGCGCCGAACGCCTTTGCCACCGGTCGTAACCCGGCCAACGCGGCGGTCTGCTGCACCGAAGGCATCCTGCAGCTTCTCGATGAGCGCGAGCTTCGTGGGGTTCTGGGCCATGAGCTCATGCACGTCTACAACCGGGACATCCTGACGTCCTCGGTGGCCGCAGCCATCGCCGGCGTCATCACCAGCGTTGCCCAGATGTTCATGTTCATGGGCCTGTTCGGCGGCGGCGGCGACAACAACAACAACCGCTCCAACCCCATGGGCATGCTGCTCATGGCCTTGCTTGCGCCCCTGGCCGCCACGACGATCCAGCTGGCGATCACCCGCACCCGTGAGTACGACGCCGACGAGGACGGAGCCACGCTCACCGGTGACCCATTGGCTCTCGCATCCGCGTTGCGCAAGCTCGAGCGAGGAACGGCGGCCGCGCCCCTGGCTCCCCAACGCGATCTGGTGAACGCCAGCCACATGATGATCGCCAACCCGTTCCGTGCCCAGGATGTCTCCCGGCTCTTCGCGACCCACCCGCCGATGGCAGAGCGGATAGCCCGTCTTGAGGCAATGGCAACGGGGTACCGCGGCTACTGACCCCCCGAGCTCGGGTGGTCGGGTCTGGAAGAGTGTCAGGCATGCCCAACCTCACGAGACTGGAAGCGGCGGCTCGATCAGCCCTCATCGACGTCAGCGGATACCGCATCGAGCTCGATCTCGATCTGGGCCCCGAGGCCTTTGAGTCCTCCAGCACCGTGCGTTTTCGGTGCGTTGATCCCGGCGCCTCCACGTTCCTGGACGTCAAGCCACGGGAGCTCCACCGGGTCACGCTCAACGGCGTGGATATCGACCTGACCGGCTTCGACGGTGAGCGGATCGCGCTGACCGGCCTCGCGGGCGAGAACGAGGTCGTCGTGACCGCGGCGATGAGGTACAGCAATGACGGCCAGGGCCTGCACCGTGCAGTCGACCCTGCAGATGACCAGCATTACGCCTACGGGCACTCCTTCCTGGACGCTGCGCCGCGGGTGTTCGGGTGCTTCGACCAGCCGGATCTCAAGGCCCCCTACGACGTTCGTGTCACCGCGCCGGCCGAGTGGATCGTCCTTGGCAACGGTGCCGCCACACGCGTCGGAGCCAGGAACTGGGTTCTGGCAACGACAAAGCCGTTGGCCACCTACTTCTTCACTGTGTGCGCCGGACCCTATGTGTCGGTCCTGGCAGAGCACGACGGCATCCCCCTGGGCATCCACGCCCGGGCCTCGTTGGGTCAACCGCTGAAGCGCCAGTCCGAACAGATGCTCACCATCACCCGGGTGTCTTTCGACTACTACCACTCGCTGTTCGGCATCCGTTATCCGTTCGGGGAGTATCACCAGGTCTTTGTCCCCGAGTTCAACGCCGGCGCGATGGAGAACCCTGGCTGCGTAACCCTGCGTGACCAGTATGTGTTCCGTGGTGCCGCAACCCATGACGAGGTGCTGACCCGGTCCAACACCATCTCTCACGAGATGGCACACATGTGGTTCGGCGATCTGGTGACCATGCGCTGGTGGGACGACTTGTGGTTGAACGAGTCGTTCGCCGAGTACATGTCTGACCGAACCCTCTATGAGGCAACGGAGTTCACTGATGCCTGGGTCGACGCCTCGATGGCTCGCAAGCCATGGGGCTATGCCGCGGAGCGGACGCCGTCGACCCATCCCGTTGCTGGCTCGCCCGCGCCTGACGCCCAGTCGGCGCTCCAGAACTTCGACGGCATCTCCTACGCCAAGGGGTCTGCCACGCTCCGCCAGCTGATCGCCCACATCGGCGACGCCGCGTTCATCGCCGGGATAGGGGAGTACCTGCGTTCCCACGCCTTCGACAACGCCACACTCGCGGACTTCCTCGGGGCCATGGAGAGTGCGAGTGGCAAGAACCTTCAGGACTGGGCCGACGCCTGGCTGCGGACGACGGGGCTGGATGCCATCTCTGTGGACCTGGCCGCACCGGATGGCTTGATCACCTCGGCAATGGTGCGCCGGATCGCTCCCGCTGCGTATCCCGCGGATCGTCCGCACACCCTTGATATCGCTGGATTCGCAAGCGGCACACAGGTATTCCGGGTCCTCACGAGGCTGGACAGCGACCAGACCGCACTGCCGGAGCTGGAGGGCCTGCGGGCGGCCAACTTGGTCATCCCCAACGCGGCCGACCTGACCTGGGCCACCATCAAGCTCGACCCGACCACACTCGCCGCCGCGCCGACGGAGCTGCCGCTGGTGCCCGATGCTCAGGCTCGCGCGGTCGTCTGGACGGCGCTGATGGACGGGGTCGCGCTGACCGAGATCGACCCACGGCACATGCTGGCCGTCCTGGCGACATCCTGGGCGGGGGAGAACAACCAGTCCATCATCAACCGGGTGGGTCTGCAGATGTCCCAGCGGATCATTCCTCAGTTCATCCTCGAGCCCGAGCAGGAAGGCGCCTTCGCCGTCATGGCCCAGGCAGCAGGTTCCATGCTGGCCCGGTCGGAGCCTGGCTCGTCACGGGCGCTAGTCGCGGCGCGTTACGTGGCGACGACGTCCGCAGACGAAGACCTGCTTCGCCGCTGGGCATCGGGCGAGGGCCTGCCAGAGGGCCTGGGCGAGGACTCGGACTTCCGTTGGGTCGTGCTGGGCAATCTGGCCCGACGCGGCGCCATCGGACCAGCCGAGATCGACGCCGCGCTCGAACAGGACCACACTATGCAGGGGACTCTGAAAGCGTTGCAGGCCAAGGCTTCTGAGCCCGATGCATCGGCCAAGGTGTGGGCATGGGAGCAGCTCACGGGGGATCACGGACGATCCAACTATGAGCTCAACGCGCTCGCCACGGGCTTCTGGCACGCAAGCGACCTGGAGGTTGTTCGACCGTATGTCGCGCGATATTTCAGCGACGTGCCCCGCCTCTCGGGGAGTGTTGGCGAGGACGCGCTGGCCAGAATCGCCACCCTGGCCTACCCGAGCAATGTGGTCGAGGAGTCCACAGCCGAGCAGTCTGCCGCGGCATTGCAGCGCGGTGACCTCACGGCGTCAGTGCGCCGGGCCATGGTGGACGCCGACTCCCAGCTGGGTGAGGCGCTGGCCTCACGGGCCGCGTTCGGGTGAGGGGAACGGCATACGGCGTCATCCGCGCCCTGGGTCCGCTGCTGGGCAAGGAGCTCAGCGATAGTTGGTGAACTGGACGGCGACCTCAAGGTCGGCGCCGCGGAGCATCGCCATGACGGCCTGGAGGTCGTCCTTGGACTTGCTGGACACACGCAGCTCATCGCCCTGGATGAGTGGCTTGACGGTCTTGCCGAACTCGTCCCGGATCATCTTCGCGATCTTCTTGGCGTTCTCCTGACTGATGCCGTCCTTGAGCGAGGCCTCGAGGCGGTACTCCTTGCCGGAGAGCTGGGGATCCTTTTCGCCAAGATCCAGAGCCTTGAGCGAGACGTTGCGCCTGATCAGCTTGGTCTGGAAGACGTCGAGCACCGCGAGCACGCGCTCCTCGGAGTTGGCCTTCATCACAATGTTCTCGCCGCTCCATTCGATGGAGGCCCCAACGTTCTTGAAGTCGTACCGCTGGGAGATCTCCTTCTGGGACTGGGTCAAGGCGTTGCTGACCTCCTGCTTGTCGACCTTGCTCACGACGTCGAACGATGCGTCGGCCATGTCTGCTCCTTGGGGGGTTCAGGTTCGGATGCCCCCAGCGGGAGCGGGGGGTGGCGGTGGTTGACGTGCTTTCAGTTCCATGGGCGATCCGCCCCGTTGGACGCGAACCGTCGTGCTGTTGCTATCCTTCCATCCGCACCACGGCAGGTTGCCCGAGCGGCCAATGGGAGTGGACTGTAAATCCATCGCGAAAGCTTCGAAGGTTCGAATCCTTCACCTGCCACCGAGTGCGTGAGAGGGCCTCTGACCTGCGGAAACGTGGTCGGAGGCCCTCTTCCTATACCTGGCGGGGGTATCGAAAACGGCCCCGTTTTGGCGGTCATCAGGTTCTGGGGTCGCAGGCCTGTGACCTGCACAAACGCGTAAACCGGATCGGGCGGGTTCGAGGTTTGTGGGGAATGCGCACGCAAGTTGCGGTTCACACCACCGTGCTGGCCGGACTGCCGGCGCGCTGACCTGCGGGTATGTCGGGGGTGGGGTTATGTAATCGCTGTGGAAACCAACACCATCGCGCTTGACAACAGTGGCGTGACGAGGCGGTTGGGTCCGACAAGAAACCAATGGGCCTTTCCGGTCCTCGACGCTGGCTTGGGGCTCGCCGTAGGACGTGCCTGAGCGGGAATCTCCACGGCAGGGTCATGCGGACGTTCATGCATCGACACTGCTGCGGTCTGCGCTGTTGTCGCTCGGCGTTCCGCAATCGGGACGGCGGACGTTCGACAAAACACGACCGCACGTACGGCCACAAAGTAGAACCCGGGCCCATCGGTCGGTTCGGCGAAGCGGCGCAGTGCCCCGAGATAGTTGCCCAGGGTCAGATGGCCAGATGGTTTGACGCCGGAGACGGCGGTCATGGACGTGCCTTTCGATGAAGGCCCCGCCGAAACCGCTTGGCTCCCAACGAAAGAGGCCGCCTCGACGAGGCGGCCTTGGGTTGCGTGCGCAACAGGATGGACCGCCGGTCAGGCGGGCCACGACTGGATGCTCACGGTGTTGGTCACAGAGGAAACATAGCGCAGGCCCACACCTCGACGTCCGACGTCCGACGTCCGACGTCTGTAGACGATCACGCGCGGATGCTCAGAGGTCGCACCCGCGTCATCTGAACGCACGCATCTACCGAATGTGGTGAGCCATTACCGCGCGATGGGGACGGGGTGCGACGCGGTTGGCAGCGTCCTGCTCATCGTCGGGCTTCGCTTCGCTGATCGTTGGCTCGGTTGAATCATCGGTCCGATGGTTGCGCCATCACGAGCGCTGGGGACTGTGGTCCTTGCCATGGACTTTGGCCCGCCCGGGGGTGGACCTTCCTCGCGCGGAGCCGTTCCAAGATCATCCCGTGGACGTTCCAGAATCAGTCCGCGGCCGTCCCGAAACGGTGGGACCCGAAACAACGAGTTGGTGGCGTTTCCGCAAGTCAGAGGTCGGGCGCATAGGATCCAGCGGCGTGCGGCAACCTGATCAGTGCCGCTGGATGGTCGCCAGCGGCACTGACTCCATGTACTCCGAGAAGTTGGCCGGCACGCCGAGCACGATGGTGTGTGAGTCGTGGCTCAACCGAAGTCCGCGCGGGTCCCACGACAAGTACCAGTCATGGCACCCCACGAAGTGCTTCACCGCTCGGAGTAGGCCGGCCTGACGCTGCTTAAGCGTGAGGTCAGAGCAGTCGCCCTCCACGGCGACCCGCCATGCCAGCGTTGCCAGATCAAGCCCCCCCAGCTCAGCGATCCGGGCTTCGAGCGCCAGTACCACGGGCGCGAAATGCAAGTCCGGCATGTCGTGCGGCAGGGTCGGCATGACATCCTTCGTTCATGGGTTGAGACTGTCTGACTTCCTTGATGTTTGTAGACCGCTGCCCGTCCGAGTAGGGCCGAAGGTCCTCACGTCCTTACCTTCGACACCGGCATGAAACGACCCCGGGTGCGACGAAACGCTCGGTTCATAGCGGGCCGCGACGGACCGGAACACCGATCGAGCGGTGTAAGAAGGTCCCCCGATTGTTTCTTCATAGTCCGCGCGAGCGCCCTGGGGCGACGCGAGAACACGACCCCGCACTGGCCCTCACGCGCCGGTCAGCCTTCGAGGGACCTGGGGTGCGGGTTGCGCTGGAGGGCAGCAATTGGCTGCTGTTGGCTTTCCTGGGTCGGTGGCACCCACTTGAGGAGTCGGCCTTTGCCGACGCTGGCGAGGTGCAGGCGCATGGCGTCGCGTGCGGCACTGGGGTCTTGTCGGCGGATGGCCTCGACGACGGCTTCGTGCTGGCGAAGCGATTGGGCGGGTCGGCCGGGTTGGCGCAACGATTCCAGACGGGTTTCGGTGATTTCTTCTTCGATCTCGGCCAGAAACCGCGTCAGGAGGGGGTTGCGCCCGGCTTGGGCGACGGCGTTGTGGAAGATGCGGTCCCCGGCAGATGCGTCGCCTTGGCTCTGCACCTCACGGGCCATTTCGGCGAGCGCTTCGTCCATGTCGTGCAGGTCATCATCGTTTCGTCGGCGTGCGGCGAGTTCGGCGAGTTGGCATTCG
>DATCQG010000143.1:0-10528 GCA_036569625.1 Dermatophilaceae bacterium
GTACAGGGCAGCGACGACGAACTGCGGCGCCCAGATGCTCTCGTGCCACCACGGTCGGCTGGTGCTGGCAAAGGCCCACGCCAGGACCGAGTGCACCGACACCGCCAACGGGATGATCATGATGGACACCAGCCCCAGCGCTCCAGCCAGAACGCGCCGTTGGCGCGGTGCCCCGACCCAGCCGCGGGAGATCGAGGCGTACAGGGTCGCGCGCCGTCGGCCGAGGCGCTCCACGTGTCCCTCGTGCAGGACTGCCATGTCTGGTACGAGCGGGAGGGCGAAGAAGACGATGGACGCGAACGTGTAAGTCATGCACCGCGACGAAGTCCCAGAATACCGGCGCGGACAGGTTCGGCCGGGTGACCAGCTCAAACAGCCGGATCGGGTTGGCGATGTGCGGGATGATCAGGGCTGCTCCGATGAGCACGGTGACCACCGCCGTGCCCTCTGCCAGGCGGGTCAGGGGTGCGCGCCAGGTGGCACCGGTCAGACGAAGGATCGCCGAGACGACGGCCCCGCCGTAGCTAACACCGATGAAGGTGACCACGTCGGCGATATAGATTGCCCAGAATGCCTGGTCGCTGTATCCGGCCACGCCCATCCCGCCCCGGAGCTGGAGAACCCAGGCGGCGATACCGGTGAGCACCACCAGCGTCAGGGCGAGGATGGTCAACCACCAGAGGCGGCTCGGTTTGCCGAACGGACGCAACGACGCCTCACGCGCGTTGGTGGTTGTGGTTTCCAGGGTCGTGGTTTCAAGAGTCAAGGCGTGTGTGGTCAAGGCTTGCGAGGTCATGCCGCTCCTCCGAGGTTCTGGCCGTGGCCGAGGATGTAGTAGACGCGCGGGTTGGTCCCGAGCTCCTCCTTGAATCGCACCGCGTCGTTCGTGCGAAGGAACTCCGAGAGCACCACTGTCCTGCCCGGTCCGTTGACGGCCACGTCGGTGACCAGGTCGCCGATGTAAAGCACACCCATCGGGCAGCCCGCCACGCAGGCGGGCAGCTCACCCTGTGGCAGTCGGTCGGCGCAGAACACGCACTTGCCGACGGTACCCTTCTGCGGCACCGGCATCTGGGGGGTCGACGGCATCGGCAGGCGCTTGGGTGGCAGGGGGTCGGTCCAGTTGAAGTAGCGCGCCTCGTAGGGACATGCCGCCATGCAGGCGCGGGACCCGACGCAGGCGTCGGCGTCGACCAGCACGAGCCCCTCGTCGGTGCGGATCGTCGCACCAACCGGACAGACGTACATGCAGGGAGCGTCCTCGCACATCATGCAGGGTCGCGGCATGTGGAAGGTCGCACCTGTGCTGTCTTTCATGTCGAAGACCTTGATCCAGGTCTGCTCCTGACGCAGGCCGTGGCGCTGCTGACAGGACTGCGTGCACACCTGGCAGCCGTCGCAGGTGCGCAGGTCGATGACCATGCACCAGGCGTGAGCAGGAGCCTTTGGGCTCTTCTTCGTGGTTGCCGACTGCGCCGCAGGTGTAGTCGCCGCCTGCGCCTCGTCCCGGTAGCTGACCATGGTCAGGGCGCCGCCGGCCGCCGCGACCCCCAGGGTGGCGAGGAGGTTTCGCCGGCTCAGCACCTTGCTGACCTCTGAGGCAACTTCCGGAGGAAGACCTGCTGGCACGTCGGGGTGCATGGTGGGGGGCTGCATGTCGTTCTCCCTTGCGATCATTCTCGGTTCACTTCTCGATCAAGAACTCGGCTCACGGCTCGCGGCGGGTTATCCCCGCCCATGCCACGGCCAATGACAACACCGTCCATGTCGCCAGGGAGGCGCAGACCGCCAAGGCTGCGACGGGGGTGCCGATGGTGTTGTTCAGGTAGGCGCCGAAGGGCCCCAGGGTCAGAGCATCGGCCCCCGACGCCAGAACCATCAGGACTCGGCCGGCCTCCAGTGGGTTGAGCAAGACGCCGACGAACAGTCCGAACGAACCCAGATGGACCGCAGCGGCGACACCCGCCAGGACGAGGTCGATAGCGAAGGCGAAGAGGAACCACAGCCCCATGGACAGGCCAAGCGCCTGCAGGCGGCTGCCGGCCAAAGCCGAGATGGCGACGCCGAGCGCGACGGAGACAACACCAACCCCCAGGGCTGACCCCACTATGGCCAGCAGACCGCCGACGTCAGCGGTCCCGGCCACTCGGGCGAGTAGGACGGCCGAGGCGCCGAAGCCGAAGCCGATGGTGAGCCAGACCGCGCCGACGAGGCCGAGGACCACGCCGCAGACATGGTCGAGCCGGGACAGCGGCTGAACCAGCATGAGCGGCAGGAGGCTTCGTTCGCGCGCCGATGAGAGGCTGTTGGCACCGAGCATGATCCCCATCAGTGGCGGAAAGAGGATGGCGAGGTTGATCAGCGCACCCGTACCGGGCCCGACCCCAGCCAGGCCCAGGTTGCTCACCGAGCGGAGCCCCAGCAGCGTCGCCACGACGCAGACGACGGTGAAGGTCAAGGCCGTCCCCAGGACGAGGCGACCTCGGACCGCTAGGCGCAGCTCCCATCCGGCGACGGCGATGACTCCGGCAACATTCATCGCGCGCCCACTGACATCAATCGATGAGTGCCCAGGGCTGGCGACGGCCGCAGGGACTCGACAGGGCCATCGTGAACGACCCTCCCCTGCTCGAGCAGCACTGCCCGGTCCGCGACGTTGGCCAAGTCATGGCGCAGCAGACTGGTAACCAGCAGCGGCATGGCGATCAAGGCAGTGCCTCCGGCCGCCCTCAGCGCCTGCAACGTCTCCCACAACGAAGCGCTGTGCTCCTCGTCGAGGCTCGCCGCGGGTTCGTCGAGAAGAACCAGCGGCGGGGAGCCCAGGAGCGCGACGCCCAGCGCTACGCGTCGCCTCATCCCCCCAGAGAGCGCGCCAATGGGTAGCTCGAGCGACGGCAGGAATCCGTCCGGCAACGGCAGGGCCATCGCCAGCTTCTCGGGTCCGCGCGCACTGACTTTCCGCATCCGGGCGAAGAAAGCGATGACCTCACCGACCGTAACCGACTCGGGCAGGGCCACAAGCTGCGGCAAGTAGCCGATCTGGCCTCGCCCGGCGGCGGACCTGGGGTCGGCGCCGAGGACTCGCACCGTCCCCTCGAAGGCGGTGAGCCCTGCGACGCAGCGCAACAGCGTGCTCTTGCCGGATCCGTTGGCCCCCACAAGGAGGGCGATGTCACCTTTCTGAAGCTGTAGTGACACGTCGTCCAGGACGACGTGCTCACCAAATGCCTTGCTTATCCCGTGGATCTCGAGCAGCTTGGCGTCTTCGGACGTCCTCAGAGAGTGCGTGCGCTTCATGGTCCGGTCCTTCGTAGGTGAAACGGGCGGCGCCTCGCGCAACCCAGCAGGACGAGCGAGCAGACCGCCAGGCTGGTCACACCCACCAGTCCAGTTCCGAGGGCCAGGTGGGTGGCCGAAAAGGGCAGCGATGGCGATCTGGGATCGACAATGGGAAACCGGTCGACGGACACCGGATGTTGCCCGGCCATGCGTTGCTCGACCGCCCGCAACAGCGTGAACGAGGGGCTGGAGGCAAGAGCGAGGAGGCTAGGGTCGCCTGCTAGGAGTACGCCGGCCGCGGCGCCTTCGGCGTGGGGGATCTCACCGACGCCGCTTCCCGAACGCTCGTAGCCGCGGTAGTCGCTCCAGTAGTTGCCCACGCCGCCGCTGCTCCAGACCGACTGACCCCCGCCCCCGTTGGGACCCAACCCAAGCACCTGCACGGTGTTCTCGACGACGCTGTTCTGCGACAGGCTGGCGTTGGCCGTCGGGTACAGACCGACACCCACCTGGTTGAGAGCGATGGTGTTGCGCTCGACCGCCGTGGGGCGCGGATCGCCCATCGGACCCTCGATCTGCAGGCCGACGCGGTTGCTGACGATGACGTTGCGCAGCAAACGCACCCCACTGACGTCCAGGAGGAGCACCCCGAAGCCCGTGGCCGCTGACTGCTCGTCGCGGATGACGTTCCCCTCCATCGTCAACGGACCGCCGTACATCATGACCGGACCAGACTCGTTGGTCGCGAACTGGTTGTCGGCCATGGTCACGGCCTGTCCGTACATGCTGTGTACGGCATAGCGGCCACCGACGACTCTGTTGCATTCGATCCTCGTACTGCTGCCATATTCCAGATACACGCCATCGCGGGCGTCGGCGATGGTGTTCCCGGAGACCACTGGCCGTATCGCGTTGAACAAGGAGACGCCGTCACCGCGGCCGTCCTGCGCTCCCCCTTTGCCCGAACTATGGCCAGGGCCCATCACCATCCCGGCCATGCTCTCGCCCGTGTGTGGTGTCTGGCCCGACACCGCCACGGTCTTGCGGCCCTCGATGACGTTGCCGATGATCTGGGCATCGCTGACACCCTCGACCCAGATGCCCGTGTAGGTGTCACGGATGTGCAGGTTCTTCACGACAACGTTGTTGGCCTGAACACTGACCCCCGCGGGGTTGTCGACTGGTCCCGGTCCGCTGCCCTCAACCATGAGGTCGCGGACCGTGGTCCCGGCACCGCGGATGGTCAGGACCGTGCCACTCCCGTCCCCCTGAAGGACCGGGTGCCCGATGCCAACGAGCGTGACAGTGCGGTCGATCACGAGTGCGCCCCGGTAGACACCCGGCTGCACCGTCAGGGTGCCTCCTGAGGGTGTGTGAGCGAGCCGGGCACTCAGCTCCTTCGTCGAGTGCAGTGAGGAGCTGCTTTCGTCCATGCCGGGCATCCCCGCCATACCTCCGTGGCCAGCCGAGCTCGACCCCGCCTTTTCCGTTCCGGCGATGTCCTGAGTCGGTGCGCACACCTTGGGAGGGGTCACCGCGGGGCTCGACCCGGTCGAGCCCAGGGCCCAGGACGGCCCGGCGGCAAGCATCAGCCCCGCGCCGGCCACCACGGCCGCGAAGACGACACCGACGCCAAGGCGGTTCATTGCACCTTCAGCTCGGCGACGGTCACGTCGGCGACGGTCCGCTTGGTGCCGGTCAGCTTGGTGCCGGTCAGCTTGGTGTCGGTTACGGGACCACCGCTTCGCATCAGCCGCTTCACGACAAAGGGGGCCGACGTCACCAGCGCAGCAGCGAACACGATAAGGACCAGCGCGGTCCCGGGAAGGCCGTTGAGCGTGAAGTTCATCACGGTGGTCGGCCCCAGAACACGTGGCGTGAAAGGGGTTACCCGGATCGCTGACGTGGGGTCGAGGCTGTGACCCACCTGCCAGAGACGGAACTGGACGTCGGCCAGGGCTCCCACTGGTATGAGCCAGAGGGTCGCGCAGGCCGGCCGCCGCAGCCAGGCTCGGCGCGTCACGACGGCCATGACCACTGCCACGATCGCAAGGACGATGACCAGAGGCCAGAGTCTCATCTCAGGCATGCCGACGAAGTTGAAGGGCGGCATGCCGATGTAGTGGGAGAGCTCGTTGATCTCGCTCAGATCGCCCTCAACCTTGCCGCCGAAGGCGGAGATGCTGAGGCCTTTGGGGTACTGAGGAGCAGAGAAGTGCGCCTGCCATATCGGCATCCGTGCTGCGACGAGCAAGAGGGCAGCGGCCGAAACACCGAGGGCGGTCCGGACCAGTAAGGGGAGGGTGGCGCGCTTTGTGTTGGGCCCGGGGACTACCTCAGCCTGCTGATCAGCAGTGGACCCCATGCTCTTGTCTGGCCTCATGAGACCGTCAGCGTTCCCTGCATGCCGCTCTGGCGATGACCAGGCACGGCGCAGAAGAACGTGTAGGTGCCCGGCTTCAGGGTGAGCGTCGCCTCGCCCGTCTTCCCCGGCTTCTCAACGAGGTGGATCTTCAGCGCATCGATGCTGAAGTCGTGGTCCACCGCTCCCCCGTTGGTGAAGCGGATGGTCGTCAGGCCGGCGGACGCCTTGAGCGCCGACGGCGCGAAGGAGTACTCGTTGCCCGTGATCTTCAGAACGACACCGGCCGCGGACGGCGTCACACTCGTGGCCGGTCCCGCGGCCTTCTGTGCTGAGCTGCTGGCGCCGCCGCATCCGGCGACCAGGAGAACGGCGACCGCGATCACCGCCTGGACACTGCCGCGCCGAAGGACCTCAAGGTAACCCGATGCGCGAGCCACGGTGATCAGAGCCCCTTCGGTGCCACGAGGAGCCAGCCATACATCTCCATGTGTAGCGCCGAGCAGAACTGGGCGCAGTACAAGGCGAAGGAGCCCACTCGGTCGGCCTTGAACTCGACGTTCACAGACTCGCCCGGGTCGAGGGTCGCCTGGATGTTGTACTCGGGCACCGAGAAGGTGTGCGTGGCGTTCTCGGTGGCCTCAATGTTGGTCAGATGCATCCGCACGGTGTCGCCCACCTTGACCGGGATCTGGTCCGGCGAGAAATGACTGCGCATGAGGGTCGCGTACACGTCGACGATGCTGCCTGAGCGCTCGATCCGCTCTTGCCCAGCCATGATGGCGTGCGGAGACTTCGCCATCGTCGCAGGATCAGTTCCGGGCGCGTAGATCTTGAGCGGGTTCAGCTTGTCCGTCTTGATGATCTGGGCATAGTGGGGCTCTGAGTTGCCGAGCGGCGTACTGCTCAAGAGCTTGGGCGACGAGGTGGTGAGATCGATGAGCTCAAGGTTGACCGGGTGCGAGGGACCGAGCTTCTGCACCTGGTCAAGCGACCACTTGTTGAGAGCGACCAGATACTTGCCATCCGGCTTGACGGTGTCGCCGCCGGGGATCGCGAGGTGGCCGATGTTGTAGTGGACGGGGACCTTCTCCACAAAGGTGAAAGGCTTGTCGGTGACTCCCGATTTGGGGCCGAGAGTCCACTTGGTCACCGCGCTGTCTATGAAAAGACTGGTGTAGGCGTTGCCCTTGCCGTCGAACTGGGTGTGCAGCGGTCCGGCACCGACCTCAACCTGGGTCACCAAAGCGGCATCCATGGGGATGATGGGAACGCCGTAGCGGTCCTTGCCCTGGTAGTGCTTGCTGGCGATGGCGTCCTTGATCTTCTCGATCGAGAAGATCGTCACGTGGGGATCGAGCTTCCCGGCGATGACTATGTAGTGGCCGTCGGGGGTGACGTCGACCCCGTGCGGGTTGCGTGGCTCGGGAACGAGATGAAGGATGCCTTCGCTGGCAGCCACGCTCAGCGGCACAACGCGCATACCGTTGCGCATGACGTACTTTCCCGCGGCGACGACCTGCTCTGCCCTCTTCCAGTCGATGACTTGGAGGTAGTCGAAGTTGTTCTTGGTCGAGCCCACCTCGACCGCCGCCTTCTTCTGAAGATCCCCGCCGACGGCGAGCTCGGTGTTGAAGGAGTTGATGAAGCCGAAGCCGTAGCTGGCGAGCTTGCCCATGTCTGCGAGGTCCTGGTTGTACGGCGGGAGCTCGATCTGGAAGCTCTTCTCTGGCACCAGGCGCCCCGTCTTCGGGTCGATGTGATACCAGGATGAGCAGCCACGATAAAGGTCCGCGTAGCTCTCCAGCGGGGCATAACCGTCGGCGGTAGTGGGCCGGGGAGTCAGCGACGAGACCTGGGCGTACTCGCTGTTCGGGGTCACCACCATGCCGTGGGAGCTGCCGGTGTTGGGGATGTCGATGATCTGACGGGTCTTGTAGTCGACGAGGTCGATCATCGCGATCCGGCCGTTGGCGCGGTCGTTGATGTACAGCCAACGACCGTCGTACTGCCCTGCAGTCTCCGAGAGGGCGGGATGGTGGCTGTCGCCCCAGCCCAGCGGCATGTTCTTGGCCGGATCCGATCCGCCACGGAGCACGCCCTCGCCAAGGTCGGTACCGAAGCCATAACCCGAGAATGAGTCACGTCCGAAGACGGGGATGACCTTGAGCAGGCGCATCGAGGGGACGCCAATGACCTGGACCGCGCCCAAGTGCCCACTGGACGCGAACATGTAGTAGGGGTCGTACTTGCCCGGCGGCACGGTGGTCTGGAGAGCTGCCCGCGCCTCGTCGCCCGACAGCCCCCGGCTGGACGCCATCGCGGAGAGCTGGCCGTCCGTGGCCAGACCGGAGCCGAGGCTCGAACCGACGGCGCCCACCGCGGCGCCCGCCACCACGCTTCCGCCAACCATGATGAACTGTCGTCGCTCCACAGGGTTTTCCTCCAGTAACTCGCAAGGTGCTCACTCCGCTGCGAGCACCTTTGGCTACGGTGGCATGTCCGCTATGGACCGACTAGTGCCAATGGTCCCCGTGAAAAAGCCAGTCTCTGACAGGACTGCGACGCCGATCCCGGCGGCGGAAAGGGTTGACAGAGACAACATGCATCCTCAACGAATCGTGCTCAATCCCGCGCAATCGTCGGACCATCGAGCACGTCGACAGGTGTGGTAACGCCCCGGAGGAAGGAAATATATATTCACTGGTTCAACCTGAACAACCTCGCGGTGTAGTCACTGGTTTCATCGGTTGAACTGCAAACCGTGCCTCATATCCCAAGAGGGCGATCAGTGGCGCGCCCCTTTCATCGGCCTGAGTGGCCCCTTGGGCACCCTGTCATCGGACCGCTTTTTGACCTGGCCAACCCGCACGAACGGGTATGGCCGTGGGGCTCACCGCAGTCCGTCCACCTCGGGGCCGTTGAGGAGCCGGCGCAGGTCGTCGGCGTGTGCCGAGAGGTCCACCTTGGGGGCGGCTGGCCCGTCGTCGCTCTGTGGGTTAGCGCCCAGGAAAGGCTTGATGAGGTCCATCGGTAGTGGGAACACGATGGTGGACTTCTCGCCGCCGAGCTCGAGCAGGGTCTGTAGGTATCGAAGCTGAAGGGCGGCGGGGTTGCGGCTGAGGATCTCCGCCGCCTCGTAGATCTTCTGAGCGGCCTGGAACTCACCCTCGGCGTTGATGATCTTCGCGCGTCGTTCGCGCTCTGCCTCGGCCTGACGAGCCATGGCCCGCTGCATCGCCTCTGGGATCTCGACGTCCTTGATCTCGACCGTCGTGACCTTGATGCCCCACGGCTCGGTCTGGTCGTCGATGATGCGCCGCAGACTGTCGTTGAGCTGGTCGCGCTCGGAGAGCAGGTCGTCGAGCTCGGCCCGGCCGAGCACGGAACGCAGCGTCGTCTGGGCGATCTGGGAGGTGGCGACCGGGTAGGCCTCAACCTCGGTGATGGCCTTGGCGGGGTCGGTGACGCGGAAGTAGGCAACTGCGTTGACTCGGGCCGGTACGTTGTCGCGGGTGATGACCTCCTGTGGCGGGATGGTCAACGTGACGGTCCGCAGGTCGACACGCTCCATGCGGTCGACGAACGGGATCAGAAACACCAGGCCTGGCCCGGCCAGAGGGCGCAGACGACCCAGCCGGAACAGCACACCCCGCTGGTACTCCCGCAGCACCCGGGCGTTGGCGGCGCTGAGCCCAAGCACTACGACCAGCACAAGCGCTACGACATACATCAGGCGTCCTCTCGAGCATCTGATCCCCAGCGCGTGCGCGACGTCCGCGTCACCCGCAGCCCGGTCGCCGGAGTCGGCGCCGGGAAGTTGGCCGGTGTGTCCCGGAAGTGACCGCTGTAGCGATAGCCCAACAGGGCGGCGAACAGCAGCGGCGCGCCGAGCACCAGCGTCGAGGGCTGGGGGTGTCGGGCCGCCGCGATGAGCAACAGCACGGCGGCAAGACCGACGATCACCAGCGACATACCGCGGTGGAACCGTCCAGCCTCCGAGTGCGGCCAGGGCGCGACGGCGCGGATGACCTCGCGCCCATGCGGCGAGTCGGTGCAGTCGGGCTTCACGTGGCAGGCGTTGCACACCGACGGCTTGGCCCGGTAGCGAACCAGGTGTTTCTCCGCGTCGTACTCCATGGGCCAGAGCATTGCGTCCTGTGAGCAGGTCCAGGCGTCGTGCTGGGGCTGGTAGCGAAACCCTGCGGTGCGGAAACGCTCGGACCGGCGCTGGGTGTGCTGCCCCAGCCAGTCCAGGACTGCGGCCACGGCGAGCAGGACGACGGCATATGTGCCGACGATTGCCACTTCCGGGTGCAGGCTCACCTCTCTCGGTCACCTGCTCCGGCCGTGGTCGACTCGACGATCTCGGTGAAGAGGACGCCCTCGGGCAGCTCCAGCGTCGCCCCGCCCACCCGGTAGCGGACACCGAGCCAGCAGATGTACAGGAACGGCAGCACACCGCCGATGATGAACAGCAGGTCACCGGGCAGTCGCAGCCACTCGAAGACGCTGTTGGTCGGGTTGGTGATGAACGACAGCTGCCTCGCCGCGAAGTAGCCGTGGTTGACCGAGGCGAAGAGCTGCAGGATGCCGAGCGGGAACAGCGTCGCGAAGGACATCCAGGCCAGGCCCAGGTTAGAGGACCAGAACGAGATCTTGGCCAGCCGGTCCGGCCACCGCTCTGTGGGAATGAGGTAGCGCAGGCAGAACAGCGCCAGCCCCATCGCGAGCATCCCGTAGACACCCATCATCGCGTCGTGTGCGTGGTTTGCGGTCAGCGCGGTGCCGATCTCGTAGTACGACACGATCGGCAGGTTGACCAGGAAGCCGAAGATGCCGGCGCCCAGGAAGTTCCAGAAGCCGACGGCGACCAGGAACATCACC
>DATCQG010000144.1:0-29241 GCA_036569625.1 Dermatophilaceae bacterium
CCGCCAGGTCGCGGGCTAGCAGAGCCCGACAGCTACGACTTCGTCGCCTCGGTGACGCCAATCCGGACGTGATCCTGCGCGGGCTCATATTCGGCCAGGCGGAACGCGAGGTCGCCAACACCAGGCTGACCCTTGGACGGCAGCGGTGCACTGATGGCTCACGCCGCGGCCCGGCCCAACTGTCGTCAGGTTGGTCGACGCCGGCGATCACTCAGGCCCCAACAGATCGGATGGGTCGGAAACACGAGGATCGTGCCAAGATCGAAGCGGATGACGAGACCGGCCTCACGTGAGTCCAGGGTGGCGACGACCTCGCCGCGCAACTGGCCATGATGCGAAAGTCCCTCACGATTGCCTACCTCACCCTCGGCATCACCGCAGGTCAGTGCCCGTGCGAGTCCGGCCAGCATGGTGGCGTACACCCGAACTTACCGGCGCATTCCCGGCGGACGTCGACCCCGACTGTCCGCGTTCCGCGTTTGCACAGGTCACAGCCCTGCGGCCGGCGGCTGAGATGGTCGGCTCATCCACCCCATTTTGGATACTCCAACCGGGTACACGAGAGGGCCCTTGACGGCGTTTCCGCTGGTCAAGGGCCCTTTCAAGCACGTGGTGGCAGGTGAAGGATTCGAACCTTCGAAGCTTTCGCGATGGATTTACAGACCAAGGGCAGCAAGCCTGTGACCAGCGAGAATGCCCTGTCCCCCAACAACTTCCGTGCGTATTCCCCACAGACAGCCGACCACAGCCGGACACCCCAGCGAGCAATCCGCGTTCACTCGTCGCGCCACGACGCGGATCCCGACGCCACGGGACCCGGATCCTCGTGGTTAAGCTCTCGTGTCAACTCGACTCGCCGACCAGCTAGGTCGACATCGTGGCGAGCGATGACCGGACTCATCCGAGCTAGCATCGGTGCCTACGACGATCCTCGACCGGTGAGGGGGATCCTGGGGGTCAAGAGTCGGCTTGTCGGGCATCTGCGGCGATGCGGCGGACGATCGTGGCGGCCGGCTCGGCGGTCAGCTGGCGCCAGCCGGTGCCGGCCCAGAGGTTGGGCACGCTGAGGTCGCCGGCCTGGGTGGCGGCGGCGCGAAGCGGGCGGGTGAGGTGGTGTACCTCCGGGTATGCCTGCGGGGCCTGCCCGTCGTGCTCGCGCGCGAACCGGTTTGCCAGCCGCGGGCAAAGCGTCCGCTGTAGGCGCGAGTGAGGATCATGTGGGGGTAGCGCGCATCCCGCAGCGCCTGCCGGTGAGGGGCAGAGGTCCCCGCCTCCGGAGTACAAGCAACGCGGTGCCCAGCTGGACGGCAATCGCACCCGCTGCCAGCACTGCGTAGGCCTGGCGTCCGGTCATGACTCCGCCGGTTCCAATCATGGGTACGTCGGTCGTCTCGCGGATCTCCTCGAGGAGAGTCAACAGGGGGCGGTGGTTGGCGGCGCGGAAAGCTCCGGTCGAGGCATGGGGCGAATCCGCGCCGCCGGCTCGCGAGCCTGAGGTGGCGCGCTCCGTGGGTCGACGCCATTACCGACCGGCGTCCAGCAGTCCCGCGCCCCATTTCTCCTCAATGCCAGCGAACCGCCAGATCGCCACTGCGATGACCCAGGTGAGCATAAAGAGGGTGACGATGGCAAATCCGACAAAGTTGAGGTCCAGGGCGCCGATCAGGGCCAGCGGGCCGGTGGTAATGCCCAGTTGGTGGACCAGGATGGAGATGAGCTGGATGGTGCCGATGATCAGGGCTACGGCCACGGACAGGCCGGTGATGGTGATGTTGTAGTAAACCTTGCGGACCGGTTTGGAGAACGCCCACCCGTAGGCAAAGTTCATGAAGCACCCGTCGATGGAGTCCAGCAGGCTCATTCCGGCAGCGAAGAGGATCGGCAGGGTGAGGATGGCGTACCAGGGCAGGGCGAATGCGGCCGCACCGCCGGCTAGGACGAGCAGGCTGACCTCGGTGGCGGTGTCGAAGCCCAGTCCGAACAGGAGCCCGATCACATACATCTGCCAGGGCCGGGTGACGGCCCTGGTGGCTCCGCCGAGGATCCGGTTCGTGAAGCCGCGGTTGTTGAGCTGGCACTCCAGGGCTGCTTCGTCGTACTGACCGTCACGCATCGCCCGGAATACCCTGATGATTCCGACCAGGATGACCAGGTTGATGATGCCGATAATGTACAGGAACACCCCCGAGACGCCGGTGCCGATCAGCCCGAGCACGTTGTGCAGCCTTGACGAGCCGTTCTCGACTTGGCCTGCTAGTGCCCGGACTCCGGCGGCGAAGAGGACGCACAGGCCGAACACGATGGTGGAGTGGCCCAGGGAGAACCAGAACCCGATCGAGACGGGCCGTTTACCTTCACTCATGAGCTTGCGGGTGGTGTTGTCGATCGCGGCGATGTGGTCGGCGTCGAACGCGTGCCGCATTCCCAGGGTGTAGGCGGTCAGACCGAGCCCGACTCCAAAGACTTGGGTGGCGCTGACCTGGAAGTGCTTGGGCGCCACGATCACCAACATCACTCCCCAGCCCATCACGTGCAGCATCATCACGAACACAGCCATACCCGACAGGGAGAACCATTCCCTGAGCGTCAGGGCGTTACGGACCCGGTCGACGCGTGAGGAAGCGGGCGCGGTGACTGAGGCCATGAGATGTCCTTCATCCAAAGCGACATTTGAGGGGCATCCGGCCGAACATGAGCATGGCGTACCCCTGCTGAGCCTGCCCTTCACAAGCCCGCCACAGCTCCGCGGCCGATGCATTCAGCCGATGACCGGATTGCCAAGCGGGAGCGCCTTGCCACCGGTTGCGGAGCTCATCGCGTCAAAGAACAGGTAGGTACCGACGGCGACGAAGGAGAATACGAAGTACCCGCCGACCCTGGTGAGGTTCGCGCTGGCGTTTGACGTGCCCAGAAAAACGAACAGGAGAGCGAGGTCGATCAGAACGAACAGCACGGTGAAGGCCAGGGGCAGCCTTAGCGAAGCCAACGTGAGCATCACGATGAGGATCAGCCAGGTCAGCAAAAACAGCTCCTGCGTCTTTTGCGCATCGGCCGGCACGATGCCGAACCAATTGTGTGTCAGACCCAAAACCAGTGCGGCGTAGCTCAGCCAGAATCCGGTGAAGATGCCAAAGATGCTCGCCACCGCATTCTGCGCCAACCCGGCCGCCCATACTGCTGCCAGCAACTGGCCAATCCCGGTCGCCGTCATGATGATCGGAATGGACGCGCCGCCCGCCGCCGCCGGCACATAACCGATGAGCGCCAGCCCGAGCGCGATCGAGCCGACCAGGAACGTCGGCACGCCAATCAGCGCGGGGTTGCCCACCGGCGCCACGACGGCTGCGGCCTCAGCAATATTCGGATCGGGCAGTTTGGTCGCGCTGCGAGCTCTCGCTGCGGTATCCAGGTCATCTGTCACGGTGACGCTCCTTGAGTGAAGTGTTCTTCTCTGGGTTTGATGGACGAGCCCGATGAAGGGTCCCGCGTGCGGGCCGAAAGCCACGGGCTGATGGAACGGGATTCGAGCGAAGCGTCGCCCGGATCTGGGCAGGTGGTCAAGGCTCGTAGGCCAAGTTTGACCACATGGCGGGGCCTACTCGCCCACTTGGCTAGGACTCTTCCTATACATACGGTGGGGGCGTCGCCCGACAAGGAGTGTGTGGGTGGATCGGGTCGGTCTAGCCTCGGTTCACGCGCACGCTGATTCAGGAATCCACCGGTTGATCCATTGCTCAGAGAGGTGCGTGGGGGCGTCGTCGCATCGCCCAAGGAGAGTGTGCTGACAATGGCCTTGTGATATTGAACGTGACTGGGTCGCCTGACGATCAAACCCAGGGCGGGGCGGTGCGTGTCATCGCGGATCGGCGGATCCGCAGCTGGCATGGCCAGTTCGTGACGGGCGGGTCGCCGTGGCGGCTCGTCCGCCTCGCGCCACAGACTGCCGTGTTCCTCGCCAAGCTCAGAGCCGCCGGAGGAGTCGGTTTGGTGCCTGAACCCTCCGACGCCAAGGTCGCAACCGCACTGATCGAGCGCGGCCTGATCCACCCGATGCCGTCGCCGCGGCAGGGTCCTCACGATGTGCAGGTCGTCGTCCCGGCCTTTGGTCGTCCTGAGGCTCTTGACAGGTGCCTTACTCGGTTGAGCGGGATGAACGTGATCGTGGTGGACGATGCGACCCCGGATCGGAACTGTCTTAGGGACGTGGCCCAGCGCCACGGAGTCGTGTACATGCGCTTCGACGAGAACCGCGGTCCGGCGGCGGCGCGCAACGCAGGTGCCGACTTGTCCGACGCGACCTTCTTGGCATTCGTTGATTCTGACTGCCAGCCGGTCGGCAACTGGATCGATCAACTGATCCCATACTTCGACGACCCGAAAGTTGGGGCCGTTGCACCGCGCATCGTGCCCATCGCTGGTTCAGCGCGACTGTTGGAGCAGTTCGAGGCGACCGGTTCAGCCCTGGACATGGGCGACTTTTCGGCACTCGTCCGTCCTGGTGCGCGGCTTGGGTTCCTCCCGTCGGCCACGCTCGTCGTGCGACGTGCGACTCTTGCCGATGGTGGTTTCGACGAGCGGATGCGACTGGGGGAGGACGTCGACCTAGTATGGCGGTTGGCCGACGCCGGATGGCACGTGCGCTATGTGCCTTCGGTCGTCGTCACCCACGAGATGCGGGACAGCTGGCGCGGCTGGCTCCAGCGGCGTTTTGAGTACGGCACGTCTGTTGCGGCGCTTGAGGCGCGTCACCCAGGGCGCCTATCGCCGCTCCGTTTGTCGCCTTGGAACGCCGCATCCTTGGGGCTGCTCGCGGCTGGACGTCCGCTGCCTGCCGCTGCCGTATCGGGCGTTGCGGCCGCACTCCTCGCCCGGCAACTTCGGGCATCAGACGGCACGCCTGCCATGGCCGTCTCGATCGTAGGGATGGGGCTGGTGGCCGACGGCCTGGCAATCGGGCATGCTTTGCGCCGTGAGTATTGGCCCCTCGGCGCCCTTGCACTGGTGGCAGCTCCCCGCCTCCTACCGGCACGAGCTGCGGTTTGTCTGATGCTCCTGCCTCTCGCGTTGGAATGGGTCCGGGAGCCTCGTCGACTAGACCCGATCCGGTACGCTGGCTTGCGGCTCGTCGCCGACGCCGCCTACGGCACTGGCGTCCTGGTCAGTTCTTGGCAGCATCGCATGATTCACCCGGTAGCACCGAGGTTCAGGCGGCGGTGAGCGGAGTCAGTCAGCGACGTGACTTCCTATGCGACCATCTGACTCATCGCGACGCATTAGCACTGGAGTGGCGAGTCCACCGTCGCTGCAGGCCGTGCTGGAGTCAACCGGACCCGCATTCCCAGGGGGAGTGGTCCGAGACCGGACCTGTGCCGCTCATGTCGTGAGGCCCCCGTCGGCGTGCAGCACTGATCCGGTCATTGCGGAGGACTGCTCGGAACACAGCCAACAGATCGCGGCGGCCACCTCGCCCGGTTCGAGGAGCCGCTCCACCAGCTGGTGGGCCGAAAGCTCCTCGGGGCCCTCCAGACCATAGAGCGCTGCAGTCGCCGACAACATCGGGGTGCGGGTCGACCCTGGAGAGACGGCCGTCGCGGTCACACCGGTACCGCGCAGGTCAGCGGCCAACCCGAGGACAAGCCCGACCACGGCATGCTTGGCGGTGATGTAGGCGGCCAGGTGCCACAGCCCGCGGTGCCCGGCGGCCGAGGCGACCGCAACGAACCTGCCGGACCGCGGCGCGGGCCGTCGCAGCAGGGCCGGCACGGCGGCAGCGGCCAGATGCCAGGTCCCTCGAACGTTGATGTCCCACAATGTCTCCAGAGTCTGCGGCGGCTCGTTCCACAGAGCTTTCCCGCCGCCGATCACCGCGGCAGCTGCCACCGCTGCGTCCAGGCCACCGTGGTCGTTCTCCGTCTTCGATACGACAGCAGCGAGCGCCCCCGCATCCCGGACGTCGGCGATGACCGCGTCGACCTGACCCGGCCAACGGGCCGCGACGGCGTCCAGGTCGTCGGGACCTGACATCGGGTAGTCCACGCCCTCCACGTCGGCGCACAGGTCTACGGCGACAACCCTCCAACCCGCCCCGGCCAAGCCGTCGACGACGGCTGCGCCGATGCCGCGGGCAGCACCGGTCACGATCGCCACACGAGCGTCGTGGGCGCGCTCCGTCGTCACGACAACACGGTGCGTCGCTCGTCACAAAGCCGGCCCTGACTGTCTGGCGCCCACGCCAGCACTGAGGAGACGACATCGTCGGCCATGCCTCGCAACAGCTGCACCCCCTCCTGCGCCGAGGCCCCGGAGGGGTCACCAAGCACACCGTTGTGCGACACCGACGCGACCCCATCGAGGCGGATCCTGGACATGAGTGCAGACAGCGGTTCGAGCGCTCCCGGCTCCGCCCTGTCCAACCGCACGTCGTCAGGCGCCAGGGCGAGCGCCAGCGAGGTCTCCAAGCGCCCTGCATGCGAGTCGATCGGGGCCCCGCCTCGCGCCTGAGTGGGAACACAGGGCGCCCAGCCGACATCGTGCCCCTCGAATCTCAGCTGGCGCATCGCGGCAGCGAGTGCGGTCACGTTGCCTCCGTGGCCGTTCACGAAGACGCACTTGCCCGCCCACGACACCGCCGAGCGGACGAGCTCGACTAGGACGAGCTGCAAGGCCTCGAGGCCGATGGAGACGGTGCCTGCGAAATGCTGGTGCTCGCCGCTGGCCCCGTACGTCAACCCCGGTGCGATCAGCACGTCCACACCCGTCTCACGGATCAAGTCCCCTGCCCGACGGGCAACCGCATGGGCAATCACGGTGTCTAGGCCCAAGGGCAGATGTGGGCCGTGCTGCTCCGTCGAGCCGACCGGTATCAGCAGCATCGGCCGCTCGGGGAGCTCAGGTGTTCGGGCCCGGGCGAGCAGGTCGCTCATGACGACTCCACCGGGGTGTAGCCCCTCTCGGCCAGCCATTGCAGCAGCACGTCGGCGGCCTCCTCAGCAGGCATGGGACCCAGCACGGTTGGCGCGCTCCGGGTGGCCAGCGCGCCGGTGAGCTCGAGCAGGCGCTCGCGTGGGTCGGCGCCGGCGGGCGGTGGCACCAACCGCGGCCGCGGACGGTGGGATGCCGGCCGACCAACATGCACCTCCGCGGGGGTGACGACCGAGGGCAGCGCGGCGACCGGGACCGCCGACCGCTGTGCCTGCAGCTCCGCCATCAGCGGTGCCCGACGCAGTCGAAGACCGGCTGCCTCCACCGAACAGACGGCCGGTCGCGGCACCCGCAGCACCTCGCGACGTCCGCCGTCGAGTCGTCGTTGTGCGCGCAACCCGGCTCCCTCCACCGACAGCGACACCAGCCCAAGGGCCTGGGCTGCGCCGAGCTCGTGTGCGACGTACGCCGGTATGGTGCCCGTGCCTCTGTCAGCCGAACGGTCGCCACAGAGAACCAGATCCGGCTCGCCCACCGTACGGATCGCCGCCACCAGTGCCTCCGCCAGCGAACGCCCGTCATCGGCCAGGTCAGCGATCCAGGCATCCTCATCGGCCGCACCGCGGCTCGGCCACGGCACTCGCAGCACCGATGCGCCTACTGCGCGTGCTTCGCGCAGGGTCGCCTCCGCTGCTACCGACCCGGCGGTCACGGCGAGCACGCGCCCATCCCAAGCGTCCGCAATCAGCAGGGCGTACTCGAGCGCTGCGAGCTCAGCCGGGTTGGCGCCGGCTGACCGGTCGTCGCGGCTGACGTGTCCGCTGAGCGGGTCCACGTCAGGGCGGAGGTCGGTGTGCCGCAGCAAGGCCACGATCAGGGGAGGACCGGCTGTCATCTGCGTCACCCGTTCCGGAAGACGACGCCATGCCCGCCGTCGGGGTAGGTCCACGTCAGTGCGCCCTCGCTGTTGCACACCATGTAGCAGGTGCCGCACTCGAAGCACTGCTCGTAGTTGAACAGGATCCCGCCGTCGGCGGTCTGGGCGAAGAGGTTCGCAGGGCACGCGGTCACGCATGCCTTGGTCGTGCACGAACGGCAAACCTCGGAGTCGACCACGATGTGCGCTCGTTCGCCGACTCGGAACTCGACAGTCGCCATCCGGTCCTCGAAGGACACCACCGGCAGTCGCGACGGTGGGTCGACGTCCTGAGGGTCGACGCTCATCGGAAGATCCTTCCGCCCAGGGCGGCGTCCTTGGCCAGGTCGCGCCAACGCACGCCGTGGTCCTTGACCGTTCTGCGCAACAAGGCGGTCATCCTGGGCTTGGGCACGGGGTTGGTCACGGTGAAGATTCGCTCGGCCATGTCACAGATCAGACCCGTGTACTGCGCATGCAGGCGTTCGGAGAGCACAAACTTCGGTGCGTCCTGCATCCGCTTGTGGTCGGCCAGTACGAAGGTGTGCTCCATCGAGCTGCGGTATGACGCCAGACCCTTGGCCGAGACGTCATCGGAGCGAATCGCCCGCGTTACAGCCGCGCCCGCCGCGAGGCCGGAGCCGATGGCGAAGTTGACGCCCTCGAGCCAAAGGCCTGCGGCTAGACACATTCCGGCCGCGTCGCCGGCGACCAGCAGACCGTCGGTGGCCAGCTTTGGCATCGTGCGATAGCCGCCCTCGGGGATGAGGTGGGCGGCATACTCCTTGAGGTCTGCCCCGCGCAGTCCGGGGGCGATGGCAGGGTGCTCGCGCAGGTCGGCGATGAGCTCCTCGGGACGTATCTTGGCCCTGGCCAGTCCCTCGACCGAGACGACGACACCCAGGGCGATCGTGTCGTGGCCGGTGTAAAGAAAGCCACCGCCGGGTATGCCGCGGGTGCAGCCGAGCATCTCGATGTCCAGTCCCTCGCGCGGACCGAGCGCGTAGCGCTCCTCGATGACCTCGGGCGGCAGCGACCACACCTCCTTGACCCCGAGGGTGTGATGGGCGGAGTCGGCGGCTGGCAGCAACCCGGCCTCCTTCGCCAGGAAGGAGTTCACTCCGTCGCAGGCGATGACGACCCGGGCCCGCAGATCGCCGCCGGGTCGGTCGGTGTGCACTCCGCAGACGCGGCCGTGGTGGTCCCGGATCAGCCCGGTGGCCACCGTGGAGGTCACCAGCTCGGCGCCGGCCTCCACGGCTTTGCCGGCCAGCCACGCGTCGAAGTCCGGGCGATATGTGGTCATGCCGTTGTACGGCGCCTCCCCCCACTTCTGGGCGCGGATGTCGATGGTGAGCGCCTGATGCCCGGTCATGATCATGGTGGAGCGCCGGGTGACCCAGCGTTGGACCGGTGCTTCGAGCCACCATTGCGGCAGAACCTCGTCCAGGACGCGGGCGTAGACGACGCCGCCGTAGACGTTCTTGGACCCGGGGAACGGGCCGCGCTCGACCATCAGCACTGAGCGCCCGGCTTGAGCCAGGGCCAGGGCGGCCGCAGCGCCTGCCGGGCCGGCGCCCACGACGACCGCATCCCAGACCTCGTCCTCGCCATTCAGGTTGTCAGGCATGCGTCACTTCCTGCCGATTCGTGGCGGCTGGCACATCGATGCCCAGCCGTCCTGCCAGGACCCGCAACAACTCACCCGCGTCGGTCACCAGGCCCAGGTCCGCCATCGCCGTCATCGGACAGGACGGGTCGGTGTTGACGCTGACGATGTGTCTGGGGGCACCAAGCCCGCCGGTGTGCTGCGACGCCCCGGAGATGCCGAAAGCGACGTAGAGGTCGGGGTCGATGGCCACGCCAGTCGTGCCGATCTGTCGTTCAAAGCCCGTCCACCCCGCGTCCGTGACCACACGCGTGGCCCCCACGGAGGCGCCCAAGGCCGCGGCCACGTGCTGCAGCAGGGTCATCGCCGCGGGCCCGGCGTCTGGTCCGGCGTCGCGCGGCACCAGTCCCGCGCCACCGGCCAGCACCCGGCCGGCCTCAGCCAGGTCCATCGTCTCGGGGTCGGGCGCGAGCACGTCGAGAACCTCCACCTCATGAACGGCGCCGGCCCGGGCGTCCGGTGGAGTCAACGGCGGTGCGAGCTCCGCGAAAGAGCACGACGCACCCGTCGGCACCGAGCCCCGAACGCCGGGCACCAGTGTTGCCACCGCTGCTGACTCAACGGTCACGGGGAGGTCGAGGCGGCCCTCGATCCGCGAGAGCACGGCGGTGACGGTGAGGGTCCCTGTCCCGGCGTCCATCCGGATCCTGTTCGCGGCAGCGAGCAACGGGCGGTCGAGCTCGGCCGCCAGACGCGGCGCCAGATCCCGCCCGTCCGGTGAGGCCGGGAGAATGACGAGCGGGACGGTGTACAGGATGGGGGCGAGGGCGCGCGCGAGGTCACCCGGGCGCAGTCCGCTCTCGGTCTCGGCGGTCCATGCGTGGCTGGCCGCGGTCAGGAGCCCGGCCGCCGCCAGGGCACCCTCACCCACGACGAGCACTCGCCCCCCGGCTTCAGCGACCACCTCGTCTGCGCCCATCGGCAGCTCACCCGAACGGGCGAGGACGATGGCGAGAGGTGCGTCGGAACCGAAGACTGTCGCTTCGGATATGGGACCGTTCACAGCGCCACCGCGACCCGATGGCCCTCGATGACGGCCGAATGCGCTCGCCTCGGGGCAAGCGCGTCGCCAATGCGGTGGACCTCCAGCGCTGGGTCGTCGAGCAGCTCGCGCCAGAGCTCGTCCACGGGCTGTTGGTGCGTGGCCACGACGACCCAGTCACAGGAGCGTGAGCGCTCCCCGCCGGTCGGATGGTGCAACAGGTCCAGGGTCACGCCCTCACCGTCCTCCCGAGCGGTGGCACCCATGACCACCAGGTCGGTCGACTGCACGATGCGCTTGGCGTGAGCGCGCATCAGCCAGCCCTCCATGTCGAGGGTGATGCCGAGATCCTGACCGACCACCATGCCCGGTGTCATGATCTCGACCGACGCGCCTCGGTCGGCGAGCAGCTCGGCGACGGACGTCGCCTGATGGAACCCGAGGTTGTCGACGACGACGACATCGCCGTCTGGGGCGGCACGACCCTCGAGGACATCGCGGACGTCGACCACGCGGGTGTTGTCGCCGGCCCACGGCGGACGTGCCGGGCGCGCGCCAGTGGCCACGATGACCGCATCTGGGGAGAGGGCGCGGATGGCCGCGGCGTCGGCGTTTACGCCGGTGCGGACATCCACCCCGGTGCGTTGACATTCCGAGAGGAGGTTGCGCACTATGTCGAGGAACTCGGCCCGGCTCGGAACGCTCGCGGCCACGGCGACCTGACCGCCGGTGCGTGGCTCGCGTTCGAGGAGGGTGACCTCGTGACCGCGGGTGGCCGCGGTCGTGGCCGCCTGCAGTCCCGCCGGTCCGCCACCTACGACGACCACCCGTCGCCCACGCCGACGTGGGGCGGGAAGCACGATGGACTCCCGCCCGGTGCGAGGGTTCTCGATGCAGCCCAGCCAGCGATTGAGCCCCATCCGGCCAACGCACTCCTGGTTGCAGGACAGACAGGTCCGGATCGATGACGCCTCGCCCGCGCGGGCCTTGGCGGCAAAGTCGGGGTCCGCGATCTGCCCGCGCACGACCCCGATGAGGTCACAGGTCCCTGCTGCCAGCGCCCGGTCGGCCTGCAGTGGATCCTTGAAGCGTCCCACCCCGATGACGGGCAGGTCGACCGCCTGACGCAGGGCCGCTGGGATGTATGCCGCGTAGTTGGCGGGCACGTGCATGCTCGCCTCGATCATGAACAGTGTCGCGGTTGCGACGCCGATCGAGGTGTTGATGTAGTCGACCTTGCCCTGGGCCTCGACCAGCCGGGCCACGGCGACGGCCTCGTCGATCCTCGTGCCGCCCTCGATCAGCTCGTCGCCGCACAGCCGCACGCCGAGCGCCCGGCCGGGGCCGATCGCCTCGCGCACGACGTCGATGATCTCGAGCAGGATGCGCGCGCGACCCGCCAGAGACCCGCCGTACTCGTCCGTGCGCTCGTTTGTCGCCGGTGAGAGGAACCCGCGGACGATGGAGGAATGTGAGCACTGCAGCTCCACGCCGTCGAACCCACCCTGCGCACAGTGGTCGGCGACCAGACCGTAGCCAGCCACGATCTCGCGGATCTCATGCAGGTCGACGGCCTTGGGTACCTCACGGAACAACGGGTCCGGCAGCGCGCTAGGCGCCCAGACCGGCAGCCGGGAGAACATGCTTGAGGCCTGGCCGCCGTTGTGGTTGAGCTGAGCCAGGATCGGCACGTCGTAGGCGTGCACGGCGTCGGTGATCCGCCGGTATCCAGGGATCACCGCCGAGTTGAAACCATGGATCAGCTTCTCGTAGGGCCAGTCCGTCGGGTGGGTCGAATGCTCCTCGGTGATGATCAACCCGGCCCCACCCTTGGCGCGTGCGGCGAGATAGGCCGCGTGCTGCTCGCTGGGAAGACCATCGACGGCGTAGTTGGTCAGATGGGCGGAGAACACCACCCGGTTGCGCACCGTGATCGGCCCGATCTGCAACGGGGAGAACAGGTATCGGTACTTGCTCTGTCCACTCATCGAGCCACCTGGAACCGGACGGACGATCGCGATCGGGATGTGGCAAGGCGGGAAAGCACTGTCAGCGCCGCGCGGCGACCCTCGAGGATGGCTTCGTGGACGGTCCGCGGCGCGACACAGTCACCGGCCCTCACCAGCTCGTCCCGCAGGGACATGTCGGCGCCGACCAGCGAGACCCACAGCTGCTCCTCGGCAACGCGGTGGCCCGCGTCGATGACGAGATCGGTTGGCATCACATGTTGTTCGCGGGTCCATCGTTGTTCTATAACTGCTCCTTCGACTGTGACCGCGCGCAGGACACTGGACAGGATTCGATCCACCCCCGCCTGTTGGAGCCGGGTGTTCGCGTCGGCCAGGTCACCCGAGAGGGACAGGCCGGTCCCGACGATCTGGTCCTGGGTGAGGATGCTTACCTGGTGGCCGTGGCGTGCCAGGAACTCGGCGACGGCGACACCTACCGGTCCACCTACCGGGTCGTTCACCAGGACCCGCGAGCCGGGCCCCAGCACGTCCGACAGGGCGCCCCGTGACGCGGCATCGAACAGATCGGTTGCCGTGACCACTTTGGCGCCGGAGTCGATCTTGTAGCGGGGTGTCGGCGCGCGCGACCCGGTTGCCAGCACGACGGACTGGCCGGACGACAGCGCTGCCCGGATGTCGTCAGGCTTGAGCCGCGACCCCAGGGCCACGACGACGCCAAGGCGGTTGCACTCCGATACAAGCCAGTCACCCAGATCGCCAAAAGTCTCCCGGCCGGCAGCGACCACGGGCAGCATGCCTCCTGTCCGTTCGGCGGCGTCGACTATCCGCACCGAAGCCCCGCGAGCAGCCAGGACCCGTGCACACTCCAGCCCTGCGGGCCCGGCACCGACCACGAGCACCCGGTGACCCTTTCCCTCGTGGCTGGTGCCTTCGACATCCACGTCCACGGTCTCGTGACCCGCGCGCGGATCGGCGATGCAGGTCACCACGGGGTTGCGGCTGTCGCGCACCCGGCAGGTCTGGTTGCACCGCACGCACGGGCGCACGGTGGCCGCGGCACTGGCACGGACCTTCGCCACCAGGTCCGCGTCGGCGATCAGTGCCCTGGTCATCTCGACCAGGTCGGCGACACCATCGTCGAGCGCCGACTGCGCCATACCCGGGTCCACCACACCGCCCTGCAGCACCACGGGCAGAGTCCCGTCGAGCGCGTCCCTGATCTGCCGGCACAGCTCGATGGTGTGACCAGCAGGTGCGTGCGCGTCCGGGCGATAGGCACTTGCGGTGAACGGGCCGCCCTGCACCACTACCAGCAGGTCGAGCAGCGGTGCCAACGTGCGTACCTGCTCCATAGCCATCTCGGGCGTTACCCCCGCCCACGGCGCCAACTCGTCACATGACAGACGAAGTGACAGGACGACGTCGCGTCCGATCTCGTGGCGGACCGCTGACAGGATCTCGCGGGTCAGCATCAGGCGGTCCTGGCCGTAGGTGTCCTCACGCAGGTTGGTCAGCCCAGAATGGAACTGCCGCAACAGCGCACCGACACCGGCATCGATCTCTACGCCGGCAAGACCCGAGTCGACGGCCAGCCGTGCCGCTCGGACGAACCCGGCCACGAGGAGGGCGATGTCCTGCTGCTCCATGGCGACCGGCATCTCCCGGCTGGCTGCGTCGGCAACGCGCGAGGGTGCCCACAGCACCTGCTGGGAGAAGGCCGTCGACCCCTGCGCGCCGGTGTGGCCCAGACCTGCCAGGACAAGCGTGCCCTGATCCTCGCAGGCCAGGGCGACGGCGGCCCAACCAGGAGCGCAGTCCTCGGCGAGTGGTGCGCGTTCATACGGCCAGTCACTGTCGTGCACTGACGCGGTCTCGGTGACCAGCACACCCGCGCCGCCAGCAGAGCGACGGGCGTAGTACGCCACGTGCCGATCACTGATCGCGCGTCCCTGACCGAGGTTGGTTTCGTGTGGGCCGAACAGCACCCGAGACGGGGCATGGCGGCCCGCAAGGACAACGGGATCGGTGAGTGCAATAACCGCCATGCCTGTTCAGGTCCTCGAGGACAGCTGCAGGCCGACGAGTGGGTTCTCGTCACAACTTCGGTCCGGGCGATGCCCGATCGACACCGGCACCGGTCCACCGCCGGCACCGGGCTTGGGTGCCTGGCCGCGCACCGAGCCACCATGGGAGTGGTCGCCGTCGGGCTTGGGCGGGGCGGCCACCGTGTCGCGGCCGGCCAGGGCCTGCTCGCCATAACCGACGACGCACTCGGGGTCCGGTCCGTCCAGCGGCAGCCCGGTGAAGAACTTGGCCGCCATGCAGCCACCTCGGCACGAGTCGTAGTGCGTGCACTTGGCACAGACGCCGCCGGTCTGTGGTCGGCGCAGGTCCAGGAAGAGTGGCGACTCGCGCCATACCTTGTCGAAACCCCCGTCCTGCAACAGGTTCCCGGCCAGGAACGCGCTGTGGATGGCAAACGGGCACGCGTACACGTCGCCTACCGGGTCGATCAGGCAGACAACCCGTCCCGCGCCGCAGAGGTTGAGGCCCGGAAGCGGCTCTCCGAACCCGGCGAGGTGGAAGAAGGAGTCACCGGTGAGCACACCCTCTCCGGCCAGGACCAGCCAGTCATAGAGCTCGCGCTGCTGGGCCGCGGTGGGGTGCAGCTCGTCCCACACGTCTGCGCCCCGGCCCGAGGGTCGCAGCCGGGTGAGCCGGAGGGTGGCGCCGAAGCGGTCAGCCAGCGCCTTGAAGTCGTCGAGCTGGCAGACGTTGTGGCGGGTGATCACCACGGAGATCTTGGCATCCTTGAATCCGGCCTCGGCGAGGTTCTCCAGCGCCCGTACAGCGGTGGCGTAGGAGCCCGCGCCGCGGACCGCGTCGTTCACCTCGGCGGTCGCGCCGTCGAGAGAGATCTGAACGTCGACGTAGTCGGTGGCAGCGATGCGCGCGGCCTTTTCCTTGTCGATCTTGATGCCGTTGGTGGAGAACTTCACCCCGACCTGGTGGGCCACGGCGTAGTCCAGCAAATGCCAGAAGTCCGGCCGGACCGTCGGCTCCCCGCCGCCGATGTTGACGTAGAACACCTTCATCCGCTGAAGCTCGTCGATGACCGCTTCGCACTGCTGTGTCGTCAGCTCGTTTGGGTCCCGCCTGCCCGAGGAGCTCAGACAGTGGACGCAAGCCAGGTTGCAGGCATAGGTGAGCTCCCATGTCAGGCAGATGGGTGCATCCAGACCGAGCGCGAACTGGTCAACAAGGGGCAGCACGACGGTCATCGGGGAACTCCTTCAGCGAGGGGTGAGCAGGCCGGAACGGGCCAGGCCGTCCAGGGCCCTGAGGTATGTCGCCCGGTCGCCTTCGGGGACGCCAGCGGCGACGAGCGCGGATACGGCGTCGGGGACGCTCTCCAGGCCACGGACCACATCGACAAGCAGCCGGGACTTCAGGAAGGACAAGCGGCGGGTGGTGAAGTCGTAGGCCAGAGCCCCAAACGACTCGTCGCGCAGGGCAACGCTCGCAGAGAGCCGCCAAGGCTGTGCCGGGTTGAACTCCAGAGCCGACGCGGCCATGGCCATATGGCTCACCTCAGTAGACACCGCACATGCCATCGATCGAGACCTCTTCAACGAGGGTCTGCTCCACGAGCTGCTCTGACACTGGCTCGGTGATGGGCTCGCCGTCTGATGTCGCCGTGGTGGCAGGGTGAACCTCGATGGTCGGCTGCTGGTTGTTCACTGGACCTCCTGTGTCTCGGGTGATGGATACCGCCGTCGGTAGAACCCACCTACAGCGAAGACGCTAGGTGGGCATCCACTGCATCGTCTAGACCTGAGGCACCAGACCTGTCCGAAGGGAGAGGTACTTGCCCCCCGGTCGGTCAGGCCAACCCATCGCTGTACGGAGGGTTTCGCGTTTCTCCCCTCCCGTCGCACATCCAAACGGGCCTAGTGTCCGAAGACGTCAGAGCAAGGACCGCCAAGGAGGATCTTCATGCAAGTTGATGAGCTGCTCAAGCCGTTCCCGATCAAAGAGTTCCACCCGTTCCCACGGGCGCTCATGGGGCCGGGCGCACACGAGATGATCGGGCCGGAGGCGCTCAAGCTCGGCTTCCGAAAGACCCTCATCATGACCTCGGGACTGCGCGGGACGGACATTGTCCACAAGATCGCCGAGTCGATGAAGTATCACGGCCTAGAGGTTGTGGTCTACGACAAGGTGGAGTCCAACCCCAAGGACTACAACGTCATGGACTCCGTTGCGCTGTACCAGGAGAACGGTTGCGACTCCTTCGTGTCCATTGGCGGCGGATCGTCGCACGACGCCTGCAAGGGTGCCCGGATCTCGGTTGCCCACGACGGTCGCAACATCAACGAGTTCGAGGGGTTCAACAAGAGCGAGAACCCGAAGAACCCGCCCCACATCGCCGTGTCGACCACGGCTGGCACCGGCTCGGAGACCTCGTGGGCGTACGTCATCACCGACACCACCACCGACCCGAACAACCCGCACAAGTACGTCGCTTTCGACGACGCATCGGTCACCTCATTGGCGATCGACGACCCGGTGCTCTACTTCGACCTACCGGTCGACTACACCGCCCAGTGCGGCTTCGACGTTCTGGCCCACGCCAGCGAGCCCTACGTCTCCCGGATAAACTTCGAGCCCTGTCTCGGCAACGCGTTGCACGCCATCAAGCTCACCAGCGACAACCTGCGTGCTGCTACCTGGAATGGTCAGGACCTCGCCGGACGTGAAGGCATGATGTACGCGCAGTACATCGCCGCCCAGGCGTTCAACTCCGGCGGCCTGGGCATCGTCCACTCGATCTCCCATGCCATGAGCGCGTTCTACGACACACACCACGGCCTGAACAACGCAGTCGCGTTGCCGCGTGTCTGGGCGTTCAACATGCCCGCGATCTACCACCGCTTCGCCGACATCGCCGAGGCGATGGGTGTGGACACCCACGGCATGACCAAGCCGCAGGCCGCGGATGCGGCACTGGCGGCTGCGATCCGCCTACTTCGCGACGTCGGCATCCCGGAGCGCTTCGTGGACGTCACGAAGGACAGCTACTCCAAGAACCGGCTGGGAATGGGACCCACCGAGTTCTACAAGAAGTCCGGCGTGATCAAGGGAGACGCGGCCGACGTGGACCGCATCACCAATCACGTGCTCGGTGACGCCTGCACCCCTGGCAATGCCAAGGAGTGCACCTTTGATCTGGTGCGCCCCGTGGTGGACCATTGCATGAACGGCGATCTGGACGACCTGCTCACCTGAGCGCGACCCCAGCCCCGGCCTCCCGCCCGCACCACGGGCGGGGGCCCCGGCCGGGCGGTCCCCGGAACCAGCCGCAGGAGGTCTCGTGCCGCGCATCAAGAAACCCGTTCCATCAGTTGACTTCGCTGATGTGCAAGACGTCATGGCGCAGTTCGAGGAGCACGGCTACCTCGCCGACCAGAAGTTGGCCACGACGGTGTTCCTGCAGACCCGCCTGGACAAGCCCGTGCTGCTCGAGGGTCCGGCAGGGGTTGGCAAGACCCAGCTCGCCCTCTCGCTGGCACAGGTGACGGGGCGAAAGCTGTTGCGGTTGCAGTGTTACGAGGGCCAGGACGAGACGAAGGCTCTCTATGAGTGGGACTACGGCAAGCAGCTCCTCTACACCCAGATCCTGCGCTCGACAATCGACGAGGTCATCGCGGGCGCCAAGAACATCAACGAGGCTGTGGACAGGATCGGGGCGCAGGAGAGCGTCTTCTTCTCCGAGCGCTTCCTGGCCTCGCGGCCCCTCTTGGAGGCCGTGCGCTCTACCGAGCCTGTGGTGCTGCTCGTCGACGAGATCGACCGGGCCGACGAGGCCCTTGAGGCCGTGTTGCTGGAGCTCCTCGCGGAGTACCAGGTCTCTGTCCCGGAGGTGGGCACCTTCAGGGCCATCCACAAGCCATATGTGGTCCTGACGTCCAACAACAGCCGCGATCTGTCCGCCGCGCTCAAGCGACGTTGCCTGCACCTGTCCCTCGACTACCCCGAAGCCGACCGCGAGCTGGCGATCATCCGCTCCAAGAACACCGGACTGCCCGATGCCCTGGCGCAGCAGCTGGTCACCATCGTTCGTGGTCTGCGCGAGCTCGAGCTACGCAAGGCTCCGAGCATCTCCGAGACCATCGACTGGGCCCGAACCCTGGCCGTGCTTGGCGTTCAGGATCTCACCGCCGAGGTGCTGTCCAACACTGCCAATGTCGTCGTGAAATACGAACGGGACCTTCTCCGCGCCACCGAGGCGCTGCCGCGCCTCGTCGACCCCAACGCCAGTCTCGGCGCCGCAACGGGCCACGGCCATGCGCACGGGCACGGGCACGGCGGCGACCATGACCACGGCACGGACCACGACCACACGCCGTCCACGGCATCAAAGCCGGCCCTCGCGGACGGCGACGTCGATGGCCGCGCCGTCCGTGAGGCCATGGACCTGCCCGGTCGTCACGGCCCCGGTGTTTATGGCTCGCCGCAGTCGCCGCGAGCTAGCGCCGGCGGCATACCGGCCGTGATCCCCAGCAAGAAGCAGCGGTCGTTCGCGGCGCGCGGCGCTCGCAAGCGGCCGGTGTAGGGGCGGGTCGTGGAGGAGGCTGTCCATCGCTTCGTGCGGCTGTTAAGGCGTCAGGGGGTCCGGATCGGTGTCTCCGAGGCGCTCGACGCGATGCGGGCGAGTGCGCAGCCCGGCGTCCTGTCCGACCGTGAGATCACCCGCGCCGCGTTGCGGGTCTGCCTGATCAAGGACCGGCGTGACGAGGAGACGTTCGACCGGGTCTTCGACCTGTTCTTCGGCCTGCGGCTCGTCGACCCGCCCGTGGGCGACGATCACGGGCACGCCCACGATGACCTCGAGGACACTGGCTCGCTGGAGCACTTCACGCTCTCCGAGGACCCGTCGGAGATCCCAGCGCAGGGCCACTCACACGGCAAGCCGGATGACATCCGCGACTTCTTCAACCCCGAGGACCTGGTACAGCAGTACAACCTGCACCAGGAGGCGAACAAGGTCGACCTGGCCTCGCTCACCGACGAGATCGTCCTCTCCGCCGACAACCAGAGCATGCAGGACCAGGCAGCGCGGGTGCAGCTGACGACCAGCCGGCTGGCCAACCCCGGTCGCCCCGGCGAGCTGGTCACAACCCCCGGGCTGGAGCTGGACGCCGAGCTCTCGGTGGCCCAGGAGGGCGCGCTGCTGGACTGGCTCAACGACTACCTGGACCCATCGGACGACGGACGCGGGCTCGACCCAGTGGAGCTGGCAGCGCTGCGCGCCCGGTTGGCCGGCTTGCTCGAGGGGTTGCCGCAGAAGCTGCGCTCGCACCTCGAGGCCCTGATGGCGGCGGAGGTCGAGCTGGAGACTCGCGAGATCCAGGCCCGCGGGGCGGAGCGGGTAGGGGAGCACGAGCGCGCCGAGCTCGAGGAGTCGGTGCGACGGCTGATCCGCAGCCTTCGCGGCGCACCGCGCTCCCGGCGGACGGTCGCCGCGCGGGGGACGGTCGACGGTCGCCGGACGATGCGCACCAACATGCGGTATGACGGCATCCCCTTCCGTCCCGTGACCGTCGCCAAGGTGAGCGACCGGCCGCGGCTGGTTATTCTGGCCGACGTCTCACTATCGGTGCGGGCAACGGCACGGTTCACCTTGCACCTGGTGCACGGGCTGCAGTCGCTGGCATCCTCAGTGCGCTGCTTTGCCTTCGTTAGCGATCTCGTCGAGATCACAGACCTGTTCGCCGAGCATCCGCTTGACGAGGCCCTCGGGCTGGTCGTTGCAGGGCTGCCCGCCGGGGGGGTGCTCGACGTCGATGCGGACTCGGACCACGGCGCGGCGTTTGGCACGTTCCTCGAGCAGTTCGGCTCCGCCGTCAACCGTCGGACGACCGTCGTCATCCTCGGCGACGGACGCAACAACGGCAAGGACCCGAACCTCGCGGCATTGGAGGAGATCAGCCGGCGGGCTCGCGAAACCGTGTGGCTGACCCCGGAGCCGCGCTACTCCTGGGGGCTTGGCTCGTGCGACCTGCCGGCGTATGCGGGGTACTGCGACCGGGTACAGGTCGTCCGGGACCTCGCTGGGCTCGAGCGCGCAACGGTGGCCCGGAACGAGGCGCCACAGTGATAGCGGCCAGGGCCGAGCCGGAGCCACGGCCCATCCTGCCTCTCGCCATGGGGGTGCCGGGCCGCTACGAGGACGACCGGGTCGTTGTTGAACGGGCCAGGGGCGATCGCGGCCGCCCACGATTCGGCTGGGTGCGGACACCACACTTCGATGTGGGTCGCCAAGGCCACCGGATCCACGTCATCCACTGGCTGCCGACCTCGCGGATCGACGACGACCTCACGGGCCTGCTCGCCATAGAGCTCTTCGAGCCAGGTTGGGTTGGTGGCGCCGACGCCTTCGAGCGAATCTTTACCGGCGTGGTCATGTCCAGCCAAGACGATCCACTGGATGGCTGGGAACTCTTCTACCGCAACACACTTGACCGCTTGCTCCAACCGCCACCAGGCATGAAGGCCTCGTACGGGTCGATCGACGGCTACCGCCCTGTCTACCAACGGGCCATCTCACTCGTGCCCCCGGGCGAGGTCCTCGAGGTCGGGTGCTGCTTCGGATTCCTCTCACTGCAGCTGGCTGCGCGAGGCGACGTCCACGTTCTCGCAAGTGACATGTCCGCCGGCACCGTGAGCCTGCTGGACGCCGTGCGGGACCGGCTTGACGCTGACGTGCGGACCTTGGTCGCGAACGCTTCGAGAGTGCCCCTGCCGGACCGGTGTGTCGACACAGTCCTCGCTGTGCATCTGTTGGAGCACCTGGACGAAGGAGACGGCACCGCGGTCTTGGCTGAGGCCCTCCGGCTGGCTCGTCACCGCGTGGTGATTGCCGTGCCGTTCGAGGCAGAACCGTCCGTGGAGATGGGGCACATCCGGGTCTTCGACCTGGAGTCGCTGGCCGGTCTTGCCTGTGAGGTGCCGCCCGGGTGGCAGGCGACGGTCTTAGCGCACCACGGCGGCTGGCTCATCCTCGACCGCACCTGAGTTCTTCGTCACGACGTCGATCCGCCCCACAAACGAATGACATCGAACCAGAGCCCGCTCACCGATCGAGTGCGAAGCGGGTTCGTGGCTGCCCCATGGCACGGCTCGGGCAGCCCCCGCGGAGGGCCACACCCGGGGTGACCGAATCGACTCTCAGATCAGGCCCGTCTTGCTGGCGGCGTAGACGGCCTCTGCCCGGCGGGAGACGTTCAGCTTGCGGAGGATGTTGCCGACATGAAACTTCGCCGTCGTCTCCGAGATGTACAGCCGCTTGCCGATGTCGCGGTTGGAAAGCCCGCGCGCGAGCAACGACAGCACTTCTCGTTCACGTTCGGTCAGCTGCTTGCTCTCCAGCGGCGAACGGGCATTGACGCTGCGCACCATGGCCGCGGCGCTGCGTGAGTCGAAGGCACTCCCCCCCTGGCTTATCGCCTGGATCGCGCGCACCAGCTCGCGTGTGTCCACATCCTTGACGACATAGCCTCTCGCGCCGCTGCGGATTGCGCGCACCACGAGCTGGTCGTCCATGAACGTTGTGAGGACAAGGACCGCCGTGTCAGGGTAGGTCGACGTGAGCTTCTGGCACAGCTCCAGGCCCTCGGTGTCCGAGGACGTCGAGAGCTTGAGGTCCAGCAACACGATTCGAGGTCGCATATGCGAGACCACCGCCATGGCTTCCTGGCTCGTGGCCGCCTCGCCGACAACGCACATCTGAGGATGGCGCTCGAGGATCGAGCGGATGCCCTGGCGCACGATGGCGTGATCGTCGACGAGGACGATGCTGACCACGGCTTGCCCTGTGGGCGGAGGACGGCCACCGGGAGAGGGAATTGTCGGGGTGGTCATCGGAGCTCCTTGTTCGGGCTGGTCACGACGTCACCTGGTCGACGGACAGGGGCCACGGCACGCGCACCTCGACGCGCAGGCCGCCAAGACGCGCCCGGCGTAAAGCGAAGCTGCCGCCGAGCTCGGCGGCGCGGCTGGCCATGTTGACCAGACCGTTGTGACGCCCGTCGACATCACAGGCCATCCGTAGGCGCAACATCCGTCGCAGCTGGGCCGGGTCCGACGTGCCGTTGTCCGATACCCACAGCCGCACCTGGTGGTCGGTATAGGCCAGGCGGACTATCGCCCGGGTAGCCGCTGCATGCACCGAGGCGTTGAACAACGCCTCGCCAGCGACACGCGCCAGGGAGTGCTCCACCGTACTGCCCAGCTGGAACGACTGCCCCTCGATGCGGAGGGAAACCGCGAGATGCTGTCGGTGCTGGTTGGCAACTTCGCTCAGCAGCTCCGGAAGCCCGGCGACATCCTGGCCCTCCCCACCACCGTGGTGCAGCGCGTAGATGGCCGACCGCAGCTGCTCCACGGCGCGCCTGGTCAGCTCCTTGGCGTCGTCGAGCCTGTTCACAACGTCCTGGTGGGCCGTCTCCATGTCGGCGATGTCTCGCCTCGAGAGGTCCACGGCTATGCCGGCCGACAGGACGTACTGCGTGACGCTGTCGTGCAGCTCTCGGGCGATCCGGTGCCGCTCGGCATCGAGCAGCTCGCGCTGACGGGCGACGACCAGACGTCTCTCCGCCCGGCGAAGCTCGGCATCGCGTTGGGCCAGGCCGCGGGCCTGCTGGGTTGCCTCGTCGTGGAGCTGCTGTGCACGCCGGCGCAGGGCAAGGCTGGCTTGGTACAGCTGGGAAGTGTGCATGGACACCGCCGCTTGGTTGGCCAGGATGCGCAGCACCGACAGGTCCGCGGGCTCGGGGTCGCTTTCGAGCCCGTGCAGCCCTACCAAACCGCCGACGACCTCGCCGTCGAGGGTCATCGGCACGCGGACCCAACCGCGTCGATCGACCATCTGGCGTGACCTCGTCCCTGCCCGCAGAGCCCCGAGCTCGCGCCGCACCTCGGCGGGCAGCAGGTGGTCATCGTCAATGAACTCTCCACCGGGCCCGATGGCGAGGTACCGAGGCCGGGCGGCCACCAACGAGCCATCAGCGAGCCCGAGCAGCAACCACTGGGACTGGAGGTGTTCACCGGCCGCCCTCACGACCTCCTCGATCAGACCCCGGGGCCCTTCCACGGTCCGCACGAGGGCGCGGGAGATGGAGTCCATAGCGCGCACGGCGCGCTGCATCCGGTCGTTGGTGCGACGGTATTCGCGGTAGTAGGACTGTTTGGATGAGCGGACGCCCGTGAGTGAGGCCAGATCCGGCGCAGCGGACCTGCCCACCGCGTAGGTGGCTTCTGGGCTCGCGTCTTTGATCACAGTGCGGCCAGGAAGAGCGCCTCGACGTCATGTCGATCGGCCGACCTCGGGTTGGTCGACAGACACGCGTCACCGAGCGTGCTCATCGCCAGATGACCGATGTTCTCCTCGGTGACCCCGAGGTGGCGCAGACCCCTCGGGACCCCGACCTCATCGGCCAGCGAGCGTACGTAGTCGGCGAGTATCTCCGCGGCCTCGCGGCCGGGCATGCCTTCGACCTTCAGGCCAGCAGCCAAGGCCAACGGGATGAACCGGTCGGGCACGGCGGCCGCGTTGTAGCGGATGACATGTGGCAGCAGTACACCGTTGACGACCCCGTGTGGTGCGTCCAGCAAGCCACCCACCTGATGGCTCATGGCATGGGTTGCCCCGAGGATCGCGTTCGTGAAGGCAAGGCCGGCCTCGAGACTGGCCTGCGCCATATGCTCACGGAGATCGGGGTCGGTCGGGCGAGACAGGAACTGGCGCAGGTTGCCCGTGACCAGTCGCACCGCGCTCAGAGCGTGGCCGTCGGTCAGGGGATTCTGCCCCAGGGAGACGAACGCCTCGATGCCGTGCGTCAGCGCATCCAGGCCCGTTGCGGCGGCAAGCCACGCTGGCATCGTCACCAGGAGCCGGGGATCGGTGATCGAGATGTCAGGCACCAGGGCGCGGCCGATGAGGGTTGCTTTGATCGACCGGCCCGTGTCCGTGATGACACAAAACTGCGAAACGTCCGCCCCGGTTCCAGCAGTCGAGGGGATCATCAGCAGCGGTGGGATGGGGTTGGCGAACTGGTCGACCCCGGCGTAGTCCAGGATCGAGCCCCCGTTGCCGCTCAGGACTGCGACACCCTTGCCGGCGTCGATACAAGACCCACCACCGATGGCGATGATGACGTCACAGCCGGACTCGGCGTACCTTTGGAAACCGGCCGCGACCTCGTGATCCTTGGGATTCGGGGTGACCCCGTGCCAAAGCGTCGGCACCAGCCCTCTCTGACGAACGTAGCCAAGCAGCTCGTCAACCCATCCCGTGGCCATCAGCCCCGGGTCGGTGACCACGAACGGGCGGTGGGCACCCAGACGTTCCGCAGCAAAACCCGCCTCGGCCAGGGAACCCGGACCAAACACGATCTCGGGTGCGTGGAACTTGAGCAGTCGCGGCACCTGAGTCACGTCACAGGGAGTTCCCACACGGGTCCCGAAAACGGGCAGCTCAGACGAGCGCGTCGACCGATCTTGACGGCTGTTCATCAACCCTCCTCGATTCGCTTCTTAGGCTGGAAGGAAACAGCGCGCCTCTTTGGAGGCAACACCGCCATCTGACGACTAAAGGCTCTTTACGGGGCGCGGGGACTGCCGATGGGCACTGTGTTGCTGACACTGATTAGACAAACCGTCATTCATTCGCGCGCACCTAGCCGGCTTCGCCGTGACAGTCTCAGAGCAGGTCGAAGGCTTTGAGTTCGTCCTCGCTCATTAGTCGCGAGCGAATGATGAACCGGAAACCTTCGGGTGACTCGACCGAGAACCCACCGCCCCGACCGGGGACCACATCGACGGTGAGGTGGGTGTGCTTCCAGTACCGGTACTGCGCCACTGACATCCAAAACGGTATGACGTCCGGAACGCCCTCGACGCAAAAGTCACCCAGGTGGACGTCGGCCTCGCCGGTCAGGAACTCCCCTGCGGGATAACACATCGGAGAGCTGCCGTCACAACAGCCACCGGACTGGTGGAACATCAGTGGGCCGTGCGTTCCCGTGAGGCGGCGGAGGAGTTCCGCCGCCTCACCGGTCAGGTCCACCCGACTCTGCTGGGTCATCGCCATCGGCCTAGAAGAATCCAAGCTTCTGCGGCGAGTAGGAGACCAGGAGGTTCTTGGTCTGCTGGTAGTGGTCCAGCATCATCGCGTGGTTCTCCCGGCCGATGCCTGAACCCTTGTACCCGCCAAATGCCGCCGCAGCGGGGTAGGCGTGGTAGCAGTTGGTCCAGACGCGGCCGGCCTGGATGCCGCGGCCCATTCGGTAAGCCGTGTTCATCTCACGTGTCCACACTCCAGCGCCCAAGCCGTAGAGGGTGTCGTTGGCGATCTCCAAAGCATCGTCGAAATCGTCGAACCGGGTCACCGCCACAACAGGGCCGAAGATCTCTTCTTGGAAGACCCTCATGTCGTTGGTGCCTTCGAAGATAGTCGGCGCGACGTAGTAGCCACCTTTGAGGTCTCCACTGAGTTCGACCCGCTCACCACCGGTGAGGATCTTTGCGCCTTCCTTCTGTCCGATGTCGAAGTAGGACAGGATCTTCTCAAGCTGGTCGTTACTTGCCTGTGCCCCGATCATCGTGTCTGTGTCCAGCGGGTTCCCCTGCTTGATCGCCTTCGTGCGGGCGATTGCGTCACCTAGGAACGTGTCGTAGATCCCAGACTGGATGAGCGCCCGGCTTGGACAGGTGCACACCTCGCCCTGGTTCAGGGCGAACATCGTGAAGCCTTCTAACGCCTTGTCGTAGAAGTCATCCTGCGACGAGGCGACGTCGTTGAAGAACACGTTGGGGCTCTTGCCGCCGAGCTCGAGGGTTACCGGGATAAGGTTCTGGCTGGCATACTGCATGATCAGCCTGCCAGTCGTGGTTTCACCGGTGAACGCGATTTTCCCGATCCGGGGGCTGGAGGCCAGCGGCTTGCCCGCCTCCACACCGAACCCATTGACGATGTTTAGGACGCCGTCTGGCAGGAGATCACCCACTAGGTCGATCCAGACCATGATCGAGGCGGGGGTCTGCTCGGCGGGCTTGAGGACTACACAATTGCCAGCCGCCAACGCCGGAGCCAGCTTCCAGACGGCCATCAAGAGCGGGAAGTTCCATGGGATGATCTGACCCACGACGCCCAGCGGCTCATGGAAGTGGTAGGCGACGGTGTCATCGTCGATCTGCGATAGCGAGCCCTCCTGCCCGCGCACCACACCGGCGAAGTAACGGAAATGATCGATCGCCAACGGGATGTCTGCGGCCAGCGTCTCTCGTACCGGTTTGCCGTTGTCCCAGGTCTCGGCGACAGCGAGGTGCTCAAGGTTCGCCTCCATGCGGTCGGCGATCTTGTTCAAGATGTTCGCCCGCTCGGTGATCGACGTCCGGCCCCAGGCTGGCGCCGCGGCATGCGCTGAATCCAGGGCTAGTTCGATGTCCTCGGCGGTCCCTCGGGCGATCTCGCAGAATGTCTGACCCGTCACCGGGGTCGGATTCTCGAAGTATTGTCCCTTCACGGGGGCCACCCGCCGCCCACCGATCCAGTTGTCGTAGCGGGCCTTGAACTCGACCTTGGCACCTTCTTGGCCAGGTTGTGTGTAAACAGACATGTGATCTTCCTAACATCATTGGTGGTACCCAGGCGATCTGGTGTATAGGGCCGACTGTACGACCGATACGTTGCGACCACGTTGCATGCCTGATCAGGGACGTCGCAGCCGTCCGAGGACCGACGTCGCGATGCTGAATTCCCGGTCGAGCCGGGCGAGCCGTCCGGCCGCGAGCGGTCGAAGTGGGGAGGCCGGCCCGAGCACGTCGAGCTGCGCCCGCCACGTGTCGTAGTCGTCCGCGCCCCAAGCCGAGAGGGTCCAGGTGGACATCAGGTCCGGCTCGCGGCTGTCGAGCACGGCTTGGCGCATCGACGCCTCGATGTACTCACCTAGCCGCGCCACGCCTGGCGCAGTCGAGGTTGGGAGCAGCGGCCCGCGAAACACGCGCAGCGCGGCCGCCACGGCGCCCCATCCTGCTCGTGGATGAGCTGCTCGCGTCGCGGCCGAACGGGCTGGTGGCTGAGCTCACCGCCGACTGGCTTGCCGTCGAGGCCCATCTCGCGGTGGCACCGATGACGAGCCCGCCTTAGTGAGCCCACGACTTGACGCGCTCGCGGATGGTGCTACGGACACGGAGGCTTGGTTCCAATGGCGTCACGGTCATCGTCCCATTTGCGGACCGTCACTGGTCGGCGACGGTGGTTGGATTACCGGCACTCGCGGCGTGTCGGTCGTTCGGTGTCCTGAGCAGGCCTCACCCACCAGGGCTCGTTGCTAGAGCGGAGTCCCTTCGGAGCAGGCCCAGTAACCGCCTACCGAGCTCTTTGACGGTGCGGCTCAGAGCGGCCCGTCGTGTGCGCGCATCGACCACGGGTCGCTGTTGACCCGCCGCTGTGAGGTCACGATCCTGGCGGCACTGGGTGAAGAAGTGCCACATCGCTTCGGTCGCGTTGGGCCCTCGGGGGTCTGTGTAGGAGCCCGCCTCAGTACCCCCTGACCAGGCATGTCCGAGGCCGGAGACGGTCCAGTACTGGACGACTGGGCGACCCGCGTTGTCGTTCCAGCTGCGCACCGAGTAGCTCAGCCCGCCCGGGGCACGGTCGTCGTGGATCGTGTGGGGCCGGGCGAAGTCCAACCGTGTTGCCGCGCCGCTGGCGAGTTGCGACGTGGTGAGCCACTGGCGCACGACGCGTTCGCCGTTGGTTGCCCAGACGGTCCGGTCCGCTTCGCCCTGGAAGACGATGACGGGCACGATCCGCGCGCGCGGCCCCATGGCGGCATGGGCGAGGCGGCCCTGCCGCTGCGGGTTCGGCCCACCGTTCTTCATCGCCAGGAGAGCCGTCATGGGGCTCCGCGCGGCGCGGTACTGGGGGGCTGAGTGGATCCCGACCGAGGCGTAGAGGTCCGGGTAGGTGGCGCCGAGGACTCCGGCCATCGCGCCACCGGCTGATAGGCCCATGACGTGCACCCGGTTGCGGTCCAGCCTCGCCCCGGCGTCCCCGCTGAGGACCCGCTGTGTTATCCGCGCGATTGCCGCCGGCTCTCCGGACCCGCGGACCTGGTGGCGCGGGTCGAACCAGTTCCAACAGCGTTGCGGGTTGTCGCGGGCGCTTTGCTGCGGGTAGACGGCGACGAAGCCCTCCCGGTCGGCCAGCGCGTTGACCCCGGTGCCGAGCGCCGCGTCCTGCGCTGACTGCTTGCAGCCGTGCAGGACGACCACGAGCGGGACGGCGCTGCCAGGACGCAGGCCCGTTGGCGTGTACACAGCGAACGATCGACTCCCCATGGGGCCTTCGTCAACGAGTTGGTGCCACGTCCCCTCGTCGCCCGCGGGCGCAGGCCGACGCCAGCGCAGGAGGGTCAGCCTCCGCTGCGCCCAGCGGCGCCTGCCCTTCGCAGAGCGACGCTGGCGTGCGGCACCGCGCCCACGCGCCGTGTGTTCGGCGAACCTTCGCCAACCCACCGATGACATGCAAAGTCCCCCGCTTCGACAGACACCCTCTCGTCGGCTGACGATGCACCCGACGGTAGCTTGCATCCGCGCGGAAGTTCAACAACCCGCTGACCGGCGAGATCGTGCTCGCCCACCCTCAGCCCCCATTAGTGCCGACGCGGAGCGTCACGGGCAACGGTTCGCAGGTCATGGTTGCAGACCGTGCGGT
>DATCQG010000145.1:0-1949 GCA_036569625.1 Dermatophilaceae bacterium
CTTCCGGGTTGTCAACCGCTCGTTCTGCGATCTTCTTGGGTACGACGAGGCGTACTTCCTGGTACACCGGCTCCCGGACTTTGTCCACCCCGACGACGCCGAAGAAGCTCTCCGGGCCCGCGCCCGGGTCATCGCCGGAGAGAGCAACATGGGCGCCACGACGCTGCGTCTGGTGCGCGCCGACGGCGCCACGGTCTGGGTCCGACGGGTGACGGTGCTACTCCCCGGCGGGGACGGCCAGGCGAACCTGGTCATGGTCCAGGTGGAGGACATCACCGCCGAGCACGAGGCCCAGGAGGCCCTGGCCTACCAGGCTTTCCACGACCCGCTGACCGGGTTGCGCAACCGGGCCTGGATCCTGGACATCCTGGCGCTCGACCTGCGCGTAGCCAAACGTCTGGGCCATCCGGTGGGGGCCCTGTTCGTCGACCTGGACAACTTCAAGGTCGTCAACGACTCCCTGGGCCACGCGGCCGGCGACGAGGTGCTGGCCACCGTCGCGGACCGGATCGTGGCGGGCCTGCGCCCGGGGGATCGCGTCGGACGCTTTGGTGGGGACGAGTTCGTCATCGTGGTCCAGGACGTCCAAGACGTCCTGGAGGTCGAACGCTGCGCCGAACGGGTATCCGCCTCGATCGCCGTCGACCTGCAGGTACGGGGCCACCGAATCGTGCCGACCGCGTCCATCGGTATCGCCACCTCGACCCCGACCTCGACGCCCGAGAGCCTGTTGCGCGACGCCGACTCCGCGCTGTCCCGCGCCAAGGCCAACGGGCGAGCGAGCTGGCACTTCTTCGACGAGGCGATGCACGCCCAGGCTCTGGCCCGCCTCACCGTCGAGGACGAGCTGCGTGACGCGATCACCCGCAGTCAGTTCGTGGTGTACTACCAGCCGATCGTCGCCCTGGCCGACGCCCACGTGGTCGGACACGAGGCACTCGTGCGCTGGGCGCACCCCACCCGCGGGCTACTCAGCCCCGCGGACTTCCTCGACGTCGCCGAGGACACCGGGCTCATCACCACCATCGGCGCCCAGGTCCTGGACAGTGTCTGCGCCATGCTCGCCGCACGTCCCGACCTGCCCGGTCCGATCAGCGTCAACGTCTCGGCGGTCCAGCTGGCTGCCCCCAGCTGGCTCAGAGTTGTCAGGGACACTCTGGCGGCCCACCGGGTCGACCCCGCCCGGATCGTGATCGAGGTCACCGAGACCTCCATCCTGAGCCTGGTGGACTCCGCCCGAGTCGCGCTGGAGTCTCTGCGCGGGCTCGGTGTCGGCATCCACCTCGATGACTTCGGCACCGGGTACTCCTCCATCGCGGTGTTGCGGGACCTGCCGGTGACCGGGGTCAAACTCGACCTGCGATTCGTACACGACCTCACCACCGGCCACAGCCAGGCCAACGCCCTGGCCCAAGGCCTGAGCGGGCTGGTCGAGGGCATGCATCTGATAGGCATCGCGGAAGGGATCGAGACCAAGATGCAGGCCGACATCCTGCGCGCCCAGGGATGGGAATGCGGGCAGGGCTACTACTTCGGCAGACCGGCCGCACACCCGTCACCTCATTGACCGGAGACAACATCATCGTCCTGGGGGCAAGATCCTCGCACAGGGTAAGCGAAGTAGGACCGGGTTCCTGCTCATCTGACCGCGTCCCTGCTCTTCTACAGACGCCGCAGCCTCGTCCTCTTCCGCGCTGTCCCTCTCGGAGTCACGACGCGGATCCGCAAGACGAGATGACCCTCACCACCCTCAAGTCCATCGGTATCGACGTGGCCCAGGGCTACCACATCGGTCGCCCAATGCCCGACCTCCGACGCTGGATCGAGGAACGGGCCGGTGCCCTGACCCCGAACCCCTAACTGCCCAGACCCGACCCTCCCAAGATTATGAACACACCAGCAGTTGACTCGCCTGTCTGAACCGCGGAAACGCCGAACTCCGCGCGACG
>DATCQG010000146.1:0-2223 GCA_036569625.1 Dermatophilaceae bacterium
AAGGCATTCAACACGATCCTTGGCGGCGTCCTTGCTGAAGACAAGCCCCTGGACGTGTTCTTCGCCGGCGACAGCGCCGAGGCGAAGGCACGCGTCGCGGCGTTTCTGGAGAGCTTGGACATGCGGCCCCTCGACGCAGGAGGGCTCGAGATGACCCACGCCCTTGAATGGGCCGGCCTCCTCCTGGTGGGCCTGGCACGCAACGGCGCCGGCTTCGACATCGCCTTGGGTGCCGAGGTCCTCTGAAGATTCTCTCCAGGAGTGAACAGGCGACGGTGGTATTTATCAACCGGCTCCAGCCGGCTGACGGTAAGCGCGACGCTCTGATCGGCCTCCTACGCGAGTTCGCCGACTCGATCAACGCCGACCGGAATGCCTTCATTATTCGGTCCACGAGCCGATCGATGACGAGGCCACGCCCTTGACCGTCATTCAGGCCCACACGTCGGTCGCCAGCTTCGAGAAGCACGGCGAATGGATGGCGCCGAACATCCCGCGACTGGTTCCGCTGCTCGCCTCCCCCACTCCTTGGCACTGAGGCTCCCCGAGGGCGGCTCGCCGCGATCCTCACCCAGGCACCAGACGTCGTCGACTTCGGCGCCGTCGCAGCGGGCATCGGCCGCTCGGCCATACGCCCAGCGGCTCCGGCCAGCGCGTGGGTCTCAGCCGAACGCGGGCTGAGCGAACAGGGCCACACGCGGGCCAGCTTGACCGTGCCACGGTCGTGCCAGTAGCACGGTCCAATGATGGGCACAGCAGGCCACTCAGGGACCTCGCTCGGAGCACGGTGGAGATCCACACGGTTCGGGGTCGGCGATTTGCAAGCAGGAGGTCCGGGGTTCGATTCCCCGTGTCTCCACCCAGGTCAGAGGCCCTTTCCGTTCGACGGGAAGGGCCCCTTTCATGCCCGGGCTCCAACAAAATACAGCAGCGGTGTTCACAGCTCTCTCATCCGGGCCCCGAAGAACTGTGCGAAGTCCTGCGCTGCCGGACGGGAGCAGGGGTCGGGTCGTCCCGAAGTGAGGTGACGCCGGGTGGACGTGCAGCCAGCCACCTGTCGAACGATGTGGCGGTGACCGGGCGACACAGGAAATAGCCTTGGGCGACATCACAGCCGAAGGCAGCCAGGTCGGTAAGGGCCGCGGCGGTTTCTACTCCTTCGGCGATGATCGACAGGCCGAGGTTGTGGCCGAGGTCGATGATGCTGTGCACGATCAGGGCGTCGCTCGGATCGTTGTGCATATTCATCACGAATGACTTGTCGATCTTGAGCTCGTCGACGGGCAGGTTCTTGAGCTGGCCGAGGCTGGTGTACCCCGCGCCGAAGTCATCGATGGACAGACGCACGCCGAGGGCGGACAGGTCCTCGAGCACGCGCTTCGCCCGGTCCGGTTCGGTCATCAGCGCGCTCTCGGTCACCTCAAGCACGAGAAGTCCGGCGGGGACGCCAGTTGCGGCGAGCAGATCGCCAACCTGCTGTGGCAGCTCCTGGTCGAGCAGGTTCCGTGCCGACAGGTTGACGGACACCATCAGGGGCCGGCCGGCGTCCATCCAGGCCCGGGCCTGGGTGAGCGCGGCGTCCAGCACACAGGTCGTCAGGGGCCCGATCAGTCCGGTGTGTTCGGCGAGGGGGATGAACTCATCCGGCAAGATCAGACCCCGGTCGGGATGCTGCCAGCGCACCAGCGCCTCGACGCCGAAGACCTCCGCGGTGCTGATACTGACCTTGGGCTGGTAATGCAGCACGAGCTGGCCCAGGCTCACCGCGCGGCGCAGGTCTCCGAGCAGGGCGAGCCTGGCGGGGCTGTGGCTATCGAGGGTTGGGTCATAGGCGCACACCCCAAGGTTCTGGGCCTTCGCGACGTACATCGCGATGTCTGCCCTCCGCAGCAGCGTCGCCGGGTCGGCGCCGTGCTCACCAGAGAGCACCAGTCCGACGCTGGCCTCGACGTCCAAGTCAACGCCTTCGACGTGAAACGGCGTCTCCAGCACAGCCCGGAGCTTGCCGGCGACGGCCATCGCTGCGCTCAGGTCGGTGATGTCCGGGAGCAGGACCGCGAACTCGTCCCCACCGAGTCGGGCGACGGTGTCCGACTCGCGCAGCTCCAGGCGCAGCCTCGGGCCGATCTGCGCCAACAGCTCATCGCCGTAGTGGTGGCCGAAGGTGTCGTTGACCTCTTTGAACCGGTCCAGATCGATCACCAGCAGTCCGGTGGTCGTGCC
>DATCQG010000147.1:0-13866 GCA_036569625.1 Dermatophilaceae bacterium
CTGTTCCAGGTCGCTCCCGGCCACGTCGGCGAAGTCGTGCCCCGCACAGAAGACCGGTCCGTTGGCCGCCAGAACGACCCCTCGGGCATCGCTCGCCCCCACCCGTGCGAACGCGTCGGTCAGCTCCTGCATGTGCAGCAGTGACAGGGCGTTGCGGCGCTCCGGCCTATCCATGGTGATCGTCGTGACGTCCGCGTCGCGGGTGAGCCGGATGCAGTGGTAGTCCATGGACACTCCTTCGTCAAGCCGTCGTCGTGGGCACGTGCCAGCGTACGCAGTCCCCGGCACCACGCCGGGCCCAGCACATGGGCCGCAGGGCACCTGCGCATATGGGCCGCAGGGCACCTGCGTGCGAACATGTCCGTGTGACGACCAGCCACACCTGTTCCCAGAGCAGCTCAGCTGCCCGACTGCGGCCGGCTTCGCTGTCCGATGTGGGTGCCATCACTGAGTTCCAGGCCGAGTGTTGGCGGGAGGCCTACCGCGACCTGGTTCCGCAGGGGTACGTCGACCGTGTCAGCGTCGAGGACCGTGAGGTCCGCTGGCGTGACCGGCTGGTGTCGGGCTCTCGCAAGATCGCCCTCGCCGAGTCCGGCAACGCGGTAATCGGCGTCGTCAGTTGGGGGGAGCCCAATGCATCTGACGCTCCTGCCCTTGAGCTCATGAGCCTGTACGTGGCCGCCGGGCATCGCGGCTCCGGTGTGGCCGCCGCGCTGATGGATCTGGCCATCGGCGCAGCTCCCGCGTACCTGTGGGTCTTCGAGAAGAACCCACGGGCCCAGGCTTTCTACGCCAAGCACGGGTTCCTCTTCGATGGGCATCGCAAGGTCGACATCGTCACAGGCCTCTGGGAAAGGCGATTCGTCCGCCGCTGACCGCCTGCGGCTATGCGAGTCCCACAAGACGAACCGGCTACGGACGCTTTCGGTGACGTTCCAGCCGGCGGCCACGGTATTGGCTGTGGCCTATCTCATCGGCAACGGCAAGGCCTACTACCTGGCCAGCCTGTACCCGGCGCTGCTCGGTGTGGGTGCGCTGCCGGTGGCCGAGTGGACGATGCGCAGCCACCGTGGCAGCCTGCGCACGATCGCGCTCAGCGCCGGGGTTGCCGCCTCGATCGCCTCCAGCGCGCTGATCGCACTGCCCCTGTTACCGACAGCGGCACTGCAGGGCAGCGTGGTCATGGCGATCAATCCGGATCAGGGCGAGACCGTCGGCTGGCCCAGATTCATCGCCACCGTCAGCCGGGCTTGGCAGTCGATCCCGCCCGCCGGACGCGAGCAAACCGTAATCTTCACCGCCAACTACGGCGAGGCCGGCGCCGTCGACCTGCTCGGAGCCTCGCACGGTCTGCCGGTGGCCTACAGCGGACACAACGCTTTCAGCGACTGGGGGCAGCCGCCCGCCAGCGCCACCCACGCGCTCGTAATCGGATACCAGGACCCCTCCGACGCCGCCCCGTACTTCGGCGGGTGCGCCGCGCTGGGCAGGATCGACGACGAAGTGGACCTAGACAACCAAGAACAGGGCCTGCCCGTCATGCTGTGCCACCCGACCGCCAGTTGGGCCACGCTGTGGCCGCACCTAAGGCACGACAACTAAAGCAACCACAATTTGGCTGCTCAATCCCCGCTGTCGGAGCGTCCAGTTGGCCGCGCCCCCTCGCGCAGTGGTTCCACGACACGCATGACTGTCCGGCGCAGCCATCAGCGCAATATCGGGGTCCAACCAAGACGGACACCCTTGAACGGCCCGAATTCACGATCAGCAGCCGGTTCCCTGCCGTCCCATACGTCGGTCCCGTAACGACGCATCTTGCGGTGCATCGTGGCGCGAGAGATCCCTATGTCCTGTGCGTTCGTTGCACGTTCAAGTTGCGATTAATCAAGCCATCCAGGATGGCGCCGCGTTCCAACGGAGACGGGAGTGTGGGTTCCGTCGCCAGCGCTGGTGATCAAGTCGCTTTGCGCGGTGCGGACGCCCACGGCGAGTGCGCCGACGAGGCTGGCCCGTTCGCCGAGGGCGGAGCGGACTACTGCTGGTGGGAAGGGCGCGAGCTCCTTGATCAGCTCACTCACGCGGGCAACCAGCGCCGCGTTGGCTCCGACTCCGCCAGTGAGGATGACCGTTTCGGGGTCGATGATGGCGCAGATGGACGCCGCGATGGCGGCGATGCGCTGACTCTCCTCCTCCACCAGCTCCATCGCTGGTTCTTCGCCGGCCGCTGCCTTGGCGAACAGCTCTTCAACACTTGTCGGCGCGTTGTCAGCATCCCAGCCGCCTCGGGCCTGGGCCTTGTTCAGGAGCATGAGTCCGCCTGCTTCGTCAGGGGAGGCTGGGCGAATGCGTTGGTAGCCGTGGTTAAACGGCAAGAACGCGACCTCCCCGGCGCCACCGTGCGCTCCTCGCAGGACCTTGCCCTCGTGAACGATGCCAGCACCCACGCCCGCTCCAACAGCGATCACGGCGAAGGTCCGCAAGAGCTGTGCTGCCCCCTGCCACTGCTCGCCGAGGGCGGCGAGGTTGACGTTGTTGTCCAGGACGACGCGAGCTCCCAGGCCGGCCACCAGCGGGGTGCGGAAGTCGAAGGGCTCGGGCTGTCCGATGTTCCAGGCATAGTGCAGGGTCGAGCCATCGGCGGCCACCACGCCAGGCACCGACACCCCAGCGACGGTCAAAGCAGCGCCAGCGAAGGCAGAGCCCTCGCTCAAGGCTTTCACAAGGTCGACGGCCTGCCTGACGACTGCGCGACCACCCGATGCCGAGGTGGCCTGCCGGGTCTCCGCGAGCAATGTGCCACGGGCGTCACTGAGGGCCACGCGCAGGTTGCTGCCTCCGATGTCGACACCCGCGATCAGCGCCGCATCGGTGCGCAACTCATACAAGGAGGCCGACCGTCCGAGAACGCCGCTGCGTTGGCCGACCTCGCTGACAAGTTGCAGATCTTCGAGCCGCTCCATCGCGGTGAAGACGGTGGGGCGCGACAGATGACAGGCCCGAGCCACCTCGGGACGTGTGACCGGCTCGTGCTGGTCGAACAAGAACGTCAGGACCTTCTGAACACTCGATCGAACAGCCACTGCGTCCACGTCGCCCCCTCCTGTTGACTCATGCGGTTCGGGTGCAGCATACTCCACTTATTATAAGCAATCTGCCTAATAAAGGGGATCGCCATGGACCTCAACGAGACGACCCAGCCGTTGGAGCTTGTCGGAACCGGCCCCACCCGCCGGGTGGTACTGACAGTTGGCGGCGGCCTAAGCCTGGCCGCCTTCCTTGCTGCCTGCGGTGTCAGCGGTGGCGGCGGTACGAGCGGAGGTGCCGGGAGCGGCAAGGGGACTATCCGGGCACTGGTCATGAAACAAGCGGGCTACTCCGAGGAGGACATCCGCAAGATGACCGGATCCTTCCAAGCAGCCAACCCCGACATCAAGGTCACCCTGGACTTCGTGGCGTATGAGGCTCTGCATGACAAGACCGTCGCTGCTGCCCCGGCGGGGACCTATGACGTCGTGCTCATCGACGTCATCTGGCCGGCCGAGTTCGGCACCAAGAAGATCATCGCTGACGTGTCGAGCAAGTGGCCGGCCAGCTGGAAGGAGCAGATGCTCGGCGGTGCTGTCGCCACCCCGCAATACAAGTCCCAATTCTACGGCGTGCCATGGATCCTGGACACCAAGTACCTCTTCTTCAACGCCGCGCACCTGGCCAAGGCCAAGGTAGACGCCTCGCAGCTCGACACCTGGGACGGTGTGCTCAAGGCGGCCCGCGCCCTGAAGGCCAACGGTGCCACCAAGTACCCGCTGATCTGGTCCTGGCAACAGGCTGAGGCGTTGATCTGCGACTACGCCACGCTACTCGGCGCGTTCGGCGGCACCTTCTTGGACGGCTCAGGCAAGCCCGCGTTCCAGAACGGCGGAGGCGTGCAGGCGCTTGAGTTCATGCACCAGAGCATCACCGACGGCCTGACCAACCCGACATCGACGCAGTCCCTGGAAGAGGACGTCCGTCGGGTATTCTCCGCCGGCCAGGCCAGCATGGCGATGAACTGGACGTACATGCTCGGGATGGCCAACGATCCCAAGCAGAGCCAGGTCGCCGGTCAGATTGAGGTCCTGCAGACGCCTTCTGGCCCGGGTGGGCGTCCAGGTGTCAACGGCAGCATGGCTCTGGCCCTCAGTGCCGAAAGCAAGAATCAGGAAGCCGCGTGGAAGTACATCACCTACCTGACCAGTCAACCAGTGCAGAACAAGTTCGCCCTCAGCTCGTTGCCCGTCTGGAAGACCTCGTACGACGACCCTGCGGTCGTCAAGACGAACCCGGCAGTAGTCAAGCAGGCCAAGAAACAGCTCGCTGACCTGATCCTGCGCCCCCAGGTCAAAAGCTACAACGCCATCTCTCAGGTCCTGCAAACCGAGATCCAGAACGCGCTGCTCGGCAAGAAACCGGCCCAGCAGGCGTTGAACGATGCCGCCGACAAGACCGCGCCCCTGCTCGCCACGTGAGCGCGACCGGCGTCGCGACCGCGCCAAGGAAGAAGCGGGGAAGGCGCGTAGGTGGCAAAGGGGAGGCGCGTTTCGCGTTCCTGCTTCTGCTGCCGGCCGCTCTGGTCGTCTTCGGGGTAGTGCTCTATCCCGTTGCCCGGACCTTCGTGATCTCCCTGTTCGCTGTGGACAGCCCGCTGCCGGGGTCCTACCCCTTCGTCGGGCTCAGTAACTACACCCGCGTCTTCCACGACCCTGCCTTCTACGGTGTCTTGGGCAACACGCTTTACTTCACCCTGGTGTCCACCGGCGCCGAACTCGTCCTGGGAATTGCCGTTGCGCTGCTGCTCAATGCCCCGTTGCGGGCGCGGTGGTTCTGGCGCAGCCTGGTCGTGCTGCCATGGGCACTACCCACCATCGTCAACGGCGCACTCTGGAGATGGATCTACAACGGGCAGTACGGCGCCCTGAACGGACTGCTCGGCGCGCTGCACGTGTCCAGCACACCCGTTCAGTGGCTCGGCTCGCCCTTCCTGGCGCTGAACATGGTCATCGTCGCCGACGTCTGGAAGAACACCTCCATCGTCGTATTCTTCATCCTTGCCGGCCTGCAGACCATTCCTGCCGACCTGTACGAGCAAGCCCGCATCGACGGAGCCGGCGCATGGACAGCGTTCTGGAGACTCACGCTGCCGCTGCTTGCGCCGAGCATCGCCGTAGTCCTGGTCCTGCGCACCATCGAGGCGTTCAAGGTCTTCGACATCATCTATGTCATGACAGGCGGGGGACCTGCCAGCGGCACCCAGACAGTGGCGTTCTACACCTACCTGCAGGCGTTCTCGAACCAGCTGTTCGGATACGGGGCCGCGCTGGCGTACCTCATCGTCGTGGCGGTCTTCGCGCTCGCGATGGTGTACCTGCGCCTCCTGCGCCAGGGCCAGATGGCGGGCGTCGAATGAGACATAGCCGCAACTACATGATCGCCATTCACGTTGCCGCAGTCGTGATGGCCGTGGTGATCCTGCTGCCGTTCGCATGGCTGATCATCTCCAGCATCTCCCCGGCCACCGACCTGGTCTCCGCGCACGTCCACTGGTGGCCGGCTCACCCCACCCTGTTGCGATACAAGGCGGTCTTCAGCTCCTCGGTGGGCGGTGGCGACAACGTCGCCGCCAACTTCCGCCTCGCCATGGTAAACAGCCTCATCGTCGCCGGGGCCACCACCGCCATCTCCTTAACGGTCGGCGCGCTAGGCGGTTACTCCTTCGCCCGGCTGCGATTCCGGATGCGCCGTACCTCGCTGTTCACCTTCCTGGCCGTTTACATGCTGCCGCCGATCGCCCTGGTGATTCCGCTGTACCTGGCGCTGGCGAACCTGCACCTTCTCGACAGCAAGATCGGACTGATCCTGACGTACTGCTCCATCGTCACCCCCTTCTGCCTGTGGACGATGAGCAACTACTACCTCAGCCTGCCTGCAGACCTCGAAGATGCCGCAAGAGTCGACGGCTGCTCTCGACTTGGCGCGCTGGTGCGAGTGGTCCTGCCGCTGGCAGCGCCAGGTCTGCTCACCACTGCCATGTTCGGTTTCCTGCTCGCCTGGGACGAGTTCCTCTTCGCACTGATCTTCACCTCCACCAGCAACGCCAAGACCATCCCCGTGGCGATCGCCGAGTTCACCGGCAAATACTCCTCCGACTTCGGCCTCATCGCCGCCGGCGGCGTCCTGGCCGCCATCCCACCCGTGATCCTCGCCCTGCTCTTCCAGCGCTTCATCGTCGGAGGACTAACCTCCGGCGCTGTGAAAGGTTGACATCCCATGCTCTTTACCGAAGGCATCGCCGCCCAGCCCAACGTCCTCGCCCGCAGTGCCAAATCCATTCGCGATGCGCTCAATGACCTTCCCCTCCCGCGCCCGGGTGAGGTCATCGCGCTGGTGGGTATCGGTGCCAGCGAGTACGCCGCGGCCAGCGCCGCGCCGGTCTGGCGCGACCAGGGCCTGCGGGCGTTCGCGGTGTCCGCGTCCCAGTTGCTGAAAACGGCGACGCCGTTCGCCGACCTCTACGTGGGCCTCAGCGAGTCCGGCCGCAGCGCCGAGACCGTGGCCGCACTGAGCCAGCTCGCGGGCACCCGGCGCGTGGGGTTGACCAACTTCGCGGACTCGCCCCTGGTCGCGGTTGTCGAGGAGGCGCTCTACCTGGACAGCGGCCCCGACAGCCCCGTCTACACCACTGGGTACACGGCCACGCTGCAGGCGCTTGGGCTCCTGGGCGAACACTGGTCCGGACAGGCGACGGACTGGAGCGGGCTACCCGAGATGGCAGCCACCGTGCTGACCGTCGCAGCCCCGTTCATGGCAGACCTCTCCTCGGTGCTGGCCGGCGCGCGGATCGTCGACGTCGTCGCCTCCGGTGCATCCATCTCAACCGCAGGTGAGGGGGCGCTGATGTTGCGTGAGTCCGCGAGGCTGCTCACGGCCTCGCACGAGACATACAACTACCTGCACGGCCCGATGGAACCGCTGGATCCGCAGACCGCCTGCGTGATCATCGGCGACGGGCGCGAGGTCCGCCTAGCCCTGGAGACCAGCGAGCTGGGTTGCCCGACCCTGCTCATCACCACCGGCTCAGACATCGCGTCGTCAAAGACGCTGACCGTCATGACGCTGCCTCAAGCCTCCTCGCCGCTGGCACAGGCAGTCCTGGAGATACTTCCGTTGCAGCTGCTCGGTTGGGCGGTGGCTTCGGATCGTGGCCTGGCGGTCGACGGTTTCCGGTACCACCAAGACGACACGAAGCTGAGCTGAGCTGATGAGCAGCTCCATCAGCGTCATCGGCAACATCCAGCTCGACGTCCTCGCCAGCCCGGTAAGCGCCCTGCCGACTCCCGGGGGTGACACGGTTGTCGAGCGCATCGCAGTCCGCACTGCCGGAGCCGCAGGCAATGTCTCCTTGGCCTTGGCTGCGCTCGGTGTGCAACATCGGCTGTTCGGCACTGTTGGTGATGACGACGCCGGCCGCTGGGTCATCTCGGAGCTCGAACGCCTCGGGCTGGAGAAAGACATCAGGATCGTGCCGGGGGAGGCTACCGGGATTTCCATTGCCTTGGAGGCCCCGGAACGAGAGCGGTCATTCCTCACCGCGCACGGCGTCCTGTCGACGTACGGCATCACTGACCTCCCGTCCGACGCATGGGAGTCGGACCTTGTCTTGCTGACCGGGTACTTCTCGCTACCGGGGCTTCGCGGCGAAGGGTCGCTGAAGATCCTGCAGAATGCGAAAACCATGGGTGCGCAGACGTTCTTCGACACCGGCTGGGACCCAGAGGAGTGGGCGGGTGACGCCGCTAACGAGGTCCTCGCCATGCTGCCCCACGTCGACGTCTTCCTCCCCAACGAGTCGGAAGCCTTTGCCCTCACGGGTGAGACCGATGCCGCTTCAGCGGCGGCCGCCCTGACCGACCACTGCCGCGGATGGGTGGTCGTCAAACTGGGCTCGCGCGGCCTGCTGGCCACAGGGCCGAGCGGTGCGCAACTCACCATCGACGCCCCTGCGGTGAAGGCCATCGACACAACGGGTGCCGGGGACAGCCTCGCCGCAGGGTTGCTCGCCAGCCTCGCGGACGGCCACGACGTGGCAAGCGCCCTGGCAACTGGAGTGCGGGTGGCCTCCACCGTTGTGGGACGCGATTCCCACCGCCGATACCCGACCAGGCAAGAACTTCTCTCCCTCTGAGCAAGACCGTCGTCGCCGGACCTTGAGGAAGCCGGTCGGTACGCTCGCCTGTATGCACACTCGTGAGCTCGGCAGGACGGGTCGACAGGTTTCCATCGTGGGTCTCGGGTGCTGGCAGCTCGGTGGTGACTGGGGCCACGTGGACGAGGCTGACGCAATGCTGGTGCTTCATGCGGCGGTCGATGCTGGGGTGACGTTCTTCGACACCGCGGACGTCTACGGCGATGGCCGCAGCGAGATCCTCATCGGTCGGCTCTTGGCCGAGCGGCCCGACGTAGCCCTGACCGTGGCAACCAAGGTGGGTCGACGTGCAGATCCGCACGTTCCCGACGCGTTCACTCTTGAGGCCTTCCGGAAATGGGTGGACCGCAGCCGGGTCAACCTTGGCGTCGAGGTGCTCGACCTCGTTCAGCTGCACTGTCCGCCGACGCCAGTGTTCTCTGACGACCGCGTTTTCGATGCCCTCGACGCACTCGTGCAGGAAGATCGCATCGCTGCTTACGGCGTCTCGGTCGAGACGTGTGAACAGGCGCTGACCGCCATCTCCCGCCCCCATGTCGCCACTGTTCAGCTCATTCTCAACGTGTTCCGACGCAAGCCTCTCGAGCGGGTCCTGCCGGCGGCTCTCGAAGCCGGCGTCGGCGTGATTGCGCGCGTGCCTCTGGCCAGTGGTCTCCTGTCAGGCATGTATGACGAGTCCACCACTTTCGAGGCCGGGGATCACCGCACCTACAACCGCCAGGGCGAGGCCTTCGACGTGGGGGAGACCTTCAGTGGCGTGCCGTTCGAGATCGGGGTGCGTGCGGCGCGCAGCGTGGCTGCCCACGCCGTGGGCATCCCAACGGCCCGGTTGGCACTGCGGTGGATCCTCGACCAGCCCGGCGTCAGCACGGTCATCCCAGGTGCGCGTAACGCCTCTCAGGTGAAGGGCAATGCCGCCGCCGCCGAGCTCGAGCCGCTGTCGGTCGATGTCCTCGATGCTCTGCGAGCAATCTACGACGGCGAGATCCGCGAGCATGTGCATCACCGCTGGTGACGCACGCACGTCGCAGGTGGATGAGTGAGAGCCCAGGGGACTCGCCAGAACGTGACCAGGGCAGCACCCAGCAACCACCGGGGGCCCCGAGCCTGCGTCCAAGGGCGCCCGGAGCCGAACCAGACACCTGCAACCGGGAGGAATAGCGCCATGCCTGTCGCCCGATCCTGGCCGGGGGCACCTCCGCGACGATGGCCGTGTACCCGGCGGCGGCACGCCAATCCGGCGGGGCGAAGCCCGCCCGCTTGAGGTGCTTGTCCTCGGAGTAGACGATCAGCGGGGCGATCAGGCGTGCGAGCTGGCCGGTCGGGCGGTCGTCCAGATCGGAGATCGCCAGGACTCGGGGATGTGGCTCGTTTCTCCGCTGACATGGTGACGAACCGCATGGCTGGGAGATACCGGGTCTCGAACCGAGCCCGCAGGTCGGCCAAGGCCACCGGCGATGACTTCGGCAGCCTTCGTAACGAGGGGTCAGGGGCCGCTTCGTGCGATAACTCGTGCGATAACTCTTGGCCAACCGGGGGTATTCACGGTCAGTCGTGGTCGGTCAACGGGAGGGAACGCGGTCCGCCGAAAACACGAAACCGCAGGCCAACAGGGGTCTGACCTGCGGTTACGGTGGTGGCCAGGGGCGGGGTCGAACCGCCGACCTTCCGATTTTCAGTCGGACGCTCGTACCAACTGAGCTACCTGGCCTTGCGTGAAGCTGGGTGGGACGGGCAAAAAAAGAGCGACCCCGACCGGGCTCGAACCGGCGACCTCCGCCGTGACAGGGCGGCGCGCTAACCAACTGCGCTACGGGGCCTTGGGTAAGGCCTTTACTGCGTATCCCCAACGGGATTCGAACCCGTGCTACCGCCGTGAAAGGGCGGGGTCCTGGGCCGCTAGACGATGGGGACCCGGATCATTTGTGCTCACCCGGACCCCTCGCCGCTAGCGAGCAGCAGCTCGGATCCGTCGAGGACTAGGGAAGCATAGGGGAGAGGGCGATGAATCGCCAAAGCAGGTGACCGGGGTCTCAGACCGGGTTGGCCCACTGGAGGAGCCGGTCCGGCTCCCACGTGTTCACGATCCGATCCAGAGGTACGCCGAGCCGCTCCGCTCGGGCGCATCCGTAGATCTGGAACTCCAGCTGCCCCGGGGCATGGGCGTCGCTGTCGACCGAGAACAGGCACCCCGCATCCAGCGCGAGGGCGAGCAGCTCGTCGGGGGGGTCGCAACGTTCAGGGCGTGCGTTGATCTCGACCGCGACGCCGTTGGTCGCGCAGGCCTCGAACACCGCCGTCGCGTCGAAGGAGCTCTGGCCCCGGGTGCCACGTGAGCCCTCGACCAGCCGCCCGGTGCAGTGGCCAAGCACGTTCGTGGATGGGTTCTCGACGGCGGCGATCATTCTGCGGGTCATCGGTGCCGCCGACATCGCCAGCTTGGAATGAACCGACGCCACCCTGAAGTCGAGTCGTGAGAGCATCTCCGGGCTCTGGTCCAGAGCGCCATCGTCGAGGATGTCGACCTCGATCCCCTTCAGGAGGCGGAAGTCACCGACCGCCGCGTTGATGGTGTCGATGACGCCCAGCTGCTTCGTAAGGCGTTCTGCCGAAAGGCCGTTCGCAATCTTGAGCCGGGGTGAATGATCGGTCAGCACCAGGTAGTCGTGGCCCAGCTCCATCGCCGTCACGACCATCTCCTGGATCGAGGACCCACCGTCGGACCAGTCTGAGTGGCAGTGCAGATCGCCGCGCAGTGCCGCGCGAACCTCGAGCCCGCCCGTCACCAAGGGCTCGGATGCGGTGTCCTCCAACGACTTCAGGTACGCCGGGACGTCGCCATCCAGTGTCTCCCGGATCACCGCCGCTGTTGCAGGCCCTATGCCGGGCAGGTCGGTGAGTGTTCCGGCACCGGCACGCGACTGCAGCTCGGAGGGGTCGGTCTCGAGCACCGTCTCGGCGGCACCGCGGAACGCCTTGACGCGGTATGTCCCTGCCCTGGAACGCTCCAGCAGGTAGGCGATCCGGCGCAGCGCGTCATACGGTTCGAGGATCACCTGCCGCACCACAGCCCCACGGGTCAGAGGCCGTACTGCTTGCGCATGGTGGCGTCCCATACGCGATCGCCACCAAAACGGCGCAGGTTGATCATGACCTTCGCTGCCGGGGTGACCACATAGCGCGAGCGTGGTCGCGACGACTCGACCGCCTTGACGATCACTTCGGCAACCGCCTCGGGTCCGGTCGCCATCCGGTCGTTGGCGAAACCGCTGGTCGTCTTCTTGCCGCTTGCCGCCAGGAGGTCCGCGTATGCCGTGTCTCGTTCGTGCGGGGGAGCGCCAACCTCGAGGCTCTCGCTCACGCGGCTCTCGAAGTTGGTGCGGACCAGACCTGGCTCCACAAGGATGACGTCGATACCGAAGGGCTTGACCTCGACCCGCAGGGCGTCGCTGATGGCTTCGACCGCGTACTTGGTGGCGTGATAGAAACCGCCGACCGGGAAGGTGATCCGCCCCCCCATCGACCCGATGTTGACGATCCGTCCTGCCCGCGAGTGACGCATCGCGGGCAGGACGAGCTGGGTGAGCCGCGCGAGCCCGAACACGTTGGTCTCGAACATGGTCCGTACCCGCTCGAGGTCAGTTTCCTCGATCGGTCCGTACTCGCCATACCCGGCATTGTTGATCAGGGTGCCGACATGGCCATGCTCTGTCTCGACCGCGCGCACGGCCGAGGTCATCGAGTCCTCTGAGGTCACGTCCATAGCCAGCGGACGGCAGCCCAGCACCGCGAGATCGGCGAGTGTATCCGCCTCACGGGCGCTCGCGTAGACGATGTGCCCGCCGCGGGCGAGGGCAGCGGCGGTGGCGGCGCCGATGCCCGATGAGCAGCCACTGATCAGGACTGGGTCGTGGCGCTTCACAGGTCCATCTTCGCGCAACTGAGGCGCGCGCGTGCGAAGATACGGAGTCCGCATCCTGACACTGATGCATTACAAAGTGTTTGGACATGCCAAACTTGGCGTTATGACTGCTCCAGCCGGCCGCACGGTCGGAACCACAGGCGGCCAGGGCCAGTGGGCCCTCGGTGAGCTTGAACCCCTGAACGCCAACGAGAAGTTCAAGCGCGAGGACGACGCCCTCAACGTGCGCGCACGCGTCGAGGAGATCTACGCCAAGGAGGGCTTCGACTCGATCCCGACGGAGGACCTGCACGGCCGTCTGCGCTGGTGGGGCCTCTACACCCAGCGCAAACAGGGGATCGACGGCGGCAGGACGGCCACTCTGGAGCCGCACGAGCTCGAGGACAAGTACTTCATGCTCCGGGTTCGTATCGACGGGGGCGCGCTCACCATCGAGCAGCTGCACGTCATCGGGGAGATCTCCCGAGACTTCGCCCGCGACACCGCTGACCTCACCGATCGTCAGAACATCCAGCTGCACTGGGTGCGCATCGAAGACGCTCCTGAGATCTGGTCGCGGCTGGAGGCGGTCGGGCTGCAGACCACGGAGGCGTGCGGAGACTGCCCGCGCGTCGTTCTTGGCTCCCCGGTCGCCGGCATCTCCAAGGAGGAGCTGATCGACCCGACCTGGGCGATCGAGGAGATCAAGCGCCGCTTCATCGGAAACCCCGACTTCTCCAACCTCCCCCGCAAGTTCAAGACAGCACTGACCGGCATGCTCACCAACGACGTCGTCCACGAGATCAACGACATCTCCTTCGTCGGCGTCGAGCACCCAGAGCTGGGCCCGGGTTTCGACCTGTGGGTCGGTGGCGGGCTGTCCACAGACCCCCGCCTGGCCCAGCGTCTGGGTGCCTTCGTCCCCGAGCAGGACGTGCCCGACGTGTGGGCCGGCGTGACGTCGCTCTTTCGGGACTACGGCTACCGCCGGATGCGCCACAAGGCCCGCATGAAGTACCTGCTCGCCGACTGGGGCGCCCCGAAGTTCAGGGCAGTCCTCGAGCAGGAGTACCTCCACCGCGCCCTGCCTGACGGTCCGGCGCCGGAGCCCTCGGCCGACCTCGGCGACCATGTCGGGATCCATGAGCAGAAGGACGGCAGGTTCTACATCGGGGCGGCCCCCCTGGTAGGTCGCGTCTCTGGCACCACCCTGCTCGAGCTGGCCGACCTCGTGCAGGCGCACGGCTCTTCGCGGATCCGGCTCACGCCACACCAGAAGCTCCTGGTGTTGGACATCGAGGCGTCGCAGGTGGAGCCACTCGTCAAGGCGCTGCGTGACGCCGGCCTCGAGGCCCGCCCATCTGTCTTCCGCCGTCACACCATGGCATGCACCGGCATCGACTTCTGCAAGCTCGCGATCGTAGAGACCAAGGGCGTCGCCGCCAAAACCATTGCCATCCTTGAAGATCGGCTCTCGGACATCATCGACCAGATCGACGTTCCCATCACCATCAACGTCAACGGCTGCCCCAACTCGTGCGCCCGCATCCAGGTCGCGGATATCGGGCTCAAGGGTCAGCTGGTCATCGACGACCAGGGCAACCAGGTCGGCGGCTATCAGATCCACCTCGGGGGCACCCTGGGTTTGGAGGCCGGCTTCGGTCGGAAGGTACGCGGGCTCAAGACCACTGTGGACGGGCTGCCCGTCTACGTGGAACGCGTGGTG
>DATCQG010000148.1:0-2878 GCA_036569625.1 Dermatophilaceae bacterium
CGGCTCCTCGACGAGGTTGAACAGGATCGGGTATGACGCGGGCTCCACACCCGGGTGGAGCTTGGGGGCGTGCTGGCGCATGGACTGGAACAGCTTCATGACGCGGACCAGCTCGGTGCTGAGCCGGGTTGCGCTCTCCAGGCTGATCGCCATCGTTGCTCCAGGTTCGTCGAACATCTGTTGTTCGTCATTAATTTGTTTGCCACATACAAATATCACAAACAAGTTGTGTGTCGCAACCAAGTGTCCAGGAACACGTGGCGTCTGGCGCTGGTCCGGGCCGCAGGGTCGCCAACTTCCCTAGTCTGTTCCCATGACCACGGCACAGCGCGCAGGTCGGCCAGCCGCAAGGCTGCCCCTGATCCTTATGGCTGTTGTCGTTGCCGTGGTCATCCCGGCGGGCCTGCTCGGTGGTGTATTCGCCGCCCCTGTCGCCGGACTGCCCGATCCGGGGCAGATCGTGCGCTGGGGGTTGCCGATCGCGCGAGCCGTCCACGACCTTGCGGCGGCTGGCACCATCGGCCTGCTCGTCGTGGCCGCGACGATCATCCCGGAGGCGAGCAACACCTCTCGGCGGATCACAGCGGCCAGATACGCAAGCGCCTCGGGTGTCGTGTGGGTGGTGGCCGGACTGGTCGGACTGGTCTTCTCCTTTGCCAGCATCTCGGGCACCAGGCTCACGGACCCCGCTTTCGCGACGCAGCTCCAGACCTTTGCGCTCCAGATCGAGGTCCTGCGCGTCGCCGTCATCAGCTCGGCGATGGCCTTCGTGGTCACAACGGGCGCCGCGATCGTCAGGCGCCGTTCGGCCATGGTCGCGCTCGCCGCGCTTGGCGTCCTGGCGATCCTCCCGCTCTCCCTGGCCGGTCACGCCGCCGGTTCCGGAAGTCATGACACGGCCGTCGACTCCCTTGCCCTGCACATGGTTTCGGCGCTCCTGTGGGTCGGAGGCCTGTTGGCGCTGGCGATGCTGCGACCTCTGCTCGGCACTGCGCTGGCGGTCAGCGTTCAGCGGTACTCAAAGCTGGCCGGGTGGTGCTTCGTCGCCGTCGCCGCGTCCGGGGCGGCCAACGCCTGGATCCGGATCGGCTCAATCGGCAACCTGGCCTCGAGCTATGGAGCGCTGATCATCCTCAAGGTCGTCGCACTGCTCGCCCTCGGAGTCGCGGGTTGGCAGCAGCGTTCACGAGTGGTCAGCCGGATCGCCGAGGATCCTCTCGCCGGAAGGCTCTTCGCGCGACTGGCGCTCATCGAGCTGGCCGTCATGAGCTCCGCCTTCGCCCTGGGCACCGCTATTTCTCGCAGCGAGCCCCCGGTTACGGGCACGCCCCTCAGCCTGGATCCGGCATTCTCACTGACCGGCTATCCCGCTCCGGCGGGGCCGCTGTCCGGCAGTGGCTGGTTGACCGTCTGGAGCATCGACTGGCTGTGGCTCGTCGTGTCGGTGCTCGCCGTGGCCCTCTATCTCATCGGCGTCCGGCGGATGCGCGCTCGCGGCGACTCCTGGCCAGTCGCGAGAACCATCGGCTGGGTCCTGGGCTGGGCCATCTTCGTATGGGCCACCTGTGGGGCGCCGGGCGTCTACGGACGCGTCCTCTTCTCGGTCCACATGCTGATGCACATGACGGTGTCCATGGCGGCGCCGATCCTGATGGTGCTGGCCGCGCCGGCCACGCTGGCCCTGCGCACCTTGACGCCGCGGCCCGACAGAACGCTGGGTCCTCGGGAGCTGCTGCTCGGTCTGCTCCACTCCAGATTCCTTACGGTGATTGGCAATCCGATCGTCGCAGCGGCCATCTTCTTCGGCAGTCTGGTCGCGTTCTACTTCTCACCGTTGTTCGAGCTGGCGCTGCGCACCCACATCGGGCACGTTCTGATGACCACCCATTTCCTGATGGCCGGATATCTCTTCGCCTGGGTGCTCGTGGGCATCGACCCGGGCCCCCGGCGCTGGCCGCCGTCGCTTCGGCTGGTCATCCTCTTCGCCACGATCTCGTTCCACGCGTTCTTCGGCGTCGCCCTCACGACCGGCACGTCGGTGCTGGCGCCGGCTTTCTACCACGCCCTGCACCTACCGTGGACCGTGGATCTGCTTGCCGACCAACGCAACGGCGGTGCGGTGGCGTGGGGTCTGGGCGAGCTCCCCACGCTGATCCTCGCGTTGTTGGTCACCCTCGCGTGGGTACGTTCCGATGCCGCCGAGACCACGCGGCTGGACCGGCAGGCCGATCGTGACGACGATGCAGAGCTGAAGGCCTACAACGCGCATCTGGCCGCGATCTCGCGCCCGTCCGGCATTACTGAGCCACCTTCGACCTCGGGAGACTGACATGCGCATCGCCGTCATCCAGCTCGGGTATGACGACCGGGAGCCCGTCGCCGACAGGGTCACCCGGGCGGCTGGTCTCGTCCGCGCCCAGGCTGGTCACGACCTGGTCGTGCTGCCGGAGCTCTGGGCCCCGGGCGGATTCGCCTACCAGAGCTGGGCCGAGCGGGCCGAGCCGGTTGATGGCCCGGTGGCCTCGGCGATGTCGGCCGCCGCGAGGGACGCCGGTGTGATGGTGCACGCGGGGTCGATCATCGAGCGTCCGGCGGATGGTGTGCGCGGGCCCGACGGCAAGGAGCTGTGGAACACCTCTTTGGTCTTCGCCGCTGATGGGTCGTTGGCGGCGACCTATCGCAAGATCCACAGGTTCGGATTCGGCCGGGGCGAGCCCGTGCTCCTGGAGGCTGGGGACGCCCTCTCGCTGGTCGACGTGCCCGACTCCTCGCCAGGCGACGAACCCGCCCGTGCGGCCCTGTCAACCTGCTACGACCTTCGGTTCCCCGAGCTATATCGGGCCCAGCTTGACGCTGGCGCAACGCTTTTCGTCATACC
>DATCQG010000149.1:0-8145 GCA_036569625.1 Dermatophilaceae bacterium
GGAATGCATGGCGTTGCCTGGTCACCGACCGTCCCTCCTGCTGGAGCTGGACCTCACCGAGCCTCCCTCCGTGCCCAACGCTGACGACCCGATCGCCCGGTTGCGCGCCCGCGGCCGGCACCAGCTCGGGCCTATCCTGCGGGCGCTGCACGAAGCGGCAGCAGATGGCCACGTCGTCGGTCTGATCGCCAAGGTCGGCGGAGCGCTGCCGTGGGCCGTCATGCAGGAGCTGCGCCTCGGTGTGCGCGCCTTCGCCGCGAGCGGCAAGCCGACCCTTGCGTGGGCGGAGAGCTTCGGCGAGGGCTCCGGCGACATGTCGGCATACGTCCTGGCAAGCGGGTTCGACCAGATCTGGCTGCAGCCCGGAGGTGGCCTTGGCCTGCTCGGCGTCGGGGTGGAGACGACGTTCGTCCGGGGCGCGCTGGACCGTGTCGGCATCGAGCCGCAGCTCGAGCAGCGATACGAGTTCAAGAGCGCCGCCGACCGCGTCATGCGCACCGGGTTCACGCAGGCCCACCGGATCGCGCTCGACCGCCTCGCCGAGTCGATCTTCACCGAAGCGGTGAGCGCGATCGCGGATGGGCGACGGATCGACGCTGCACGTGTTCGTGAGCTCGCCAACACCGGGCCGCGCACCGCGCCCGAGGCACGCGAAGCGGGGCTGGTTGACGTCCTCGGCTACCGGGACGAGGCGTACGCGGCAATGCGCTCGCGGGTCGGCGCCGATGCCGAGCTGTTGTTCGCCGATCGGTGGCGTCCGCAACGCCGCCCCCATCTGCCGGCGCGCCGCAAGGGCCACGTCGCGCTGGTCGAGGTGCGCGGCACCATCGTGTCGGGGCGCTCGCGCCGCGGTCCGATGGGACGCCAGGTCGGAAGTGACTCGGTCGGAGCAGCCCTGCGCGCAGCGACCAACGACGAGCACGTCCGCGCCGTCGTGCTGCACGTCGACTCGCCAGGGGGTTCGGCCGTAGCCTCTGACACGATCTGGCGCGAGGTGTGCCGCGTCCGCGAGGCGGGCAAGCTGGTTGTCGTGTCGATGGGCCGGGCGGCGGCGTCCGGCGGCTACTACATCGCGTGCCCGGCCGACGTGATCGTCGCGCTGCCCTCCACACTCACCGGATCCATCGGCGTATTCGGCGGCAAGATGGTCGTGCGCGAGCTGATGGATCGTGTGGGGCTGAGCACCGGGACGGTATCGCACGGTGCGCGAGCGCTGATGTTCTCGTCGCGGCGGGGCTTCACCGACGACGAACGCCAGCGGCTGGCCGCCACGATCGACGCGATCTATGCGGACTTCGTGGCCAAGGTGGCGCAGGGGCGCGGTCGCCCGGTGCCCGAGATCGAGTCCATCGCGCGGGGTCGGGTGTGGACCGGCAGCGATGCGCTCGACATCGGCCTTGTCGACGAGATCGGTGGCCTGCGTGACGCGGTGCGGATCGCCCGCTTGCGGGCAGGTCTGTCGACCGATGCCCCGGTCCGCCATCCCGGTCATGTCCCCCCGCTGGCCCGGCTCGGACGCGCGAAGAACACCGAGGACCCGCGCGCCGTGCTCAGAGCGACCCTCCCGGGTCTCTCTGAGCTCGCCTCCGCGCTAGGACTGCCCGCCACCGCCGTTCTGCAGATGCCGTCGATCAGGGTGCGCTGAACGACGTATCTCAAGCCGTCGGGTCGCCGACCGCGCGCCTCCTCACTGTGTGTTCAGAAGGTCACGACGTGCCGCGCCTGACCGGTCGGTCCGCCGGAGGGATGTTCTGGTTGACGTGGAACAGGTTGTGCGGGTCGTACCGCGTCTTGACCTGCGCCAGCCGGTCGTAGTTGCCGAGATAGGACGCCCGGACCCTGTCCGCGCCCTCGTCGTCCATCAGGAAGTTGATGTAGGCGCCGCCCGCAGAGGTGGGGTGCAGCTCCGCCCAGTAGTCCTTGGCCCAGTTCTTGATAAGCCCGACGTTGGCGGGGTCGGGGTCAACACCGACGATCACACCGGCCCAGCCGCCGTCGCGGTAGGCAAACGGTGTCGCGTCGTCAGGGACCCGTGCAGCCGCGCCGTCGATCGGGTACATGTGCATGGTGGACTGGCCGGTGGGCAGCATCTCACCGAACTTGCGGTGGATCTGGATGGCCTTGTCGGAGATCTCGCGGAAGAGGTCCGCCCGCCAGTACCACTGCAGGCCCGCGGGGTACAGCTCGTCGAACGCGCTCTGCAGGATGTTGAACGGCATCGGCTGCAGCCCGACCAGAAGCGGCGAGCCGAACTCGCGGATCGGGCCCAGGACCTCGTCGGACTTCTCGTGAGACCCGGTGTAGCACCAGACGACTGCGCAGGACTTGCGACCCCAGAGCTCGGTGGGAACGGGGGAGCGGGCGGGATGGTGATCAGCCCGATCCACCCGTTGAGCTCCTCCGGAAGGGTCGGCAGGAGCTCGCGATACCACCGCATCACAGCTTCGGTGTCCGCCAGGTCATACAGGACCGGACCGCCAATGATGGTGCCATGCTCGCCGATGTCGTGGCAGACGAACCGGAACGAGGTGACGACGCCGAAGTTGCCGCCCCCTCCGCGCAGGGCCCAGAACAGCTCCGGGTTGGAGTCCTTGCTCGCCGTGACGAAACTGCCATCGGCGAACAAGATCGCGAGGCAGGACCTTTGTCCTTCCACTTCGCGAGGTCTCCCGCGAGACTTGACGTATGAGCGATGACCAGATGAACGTGGGGGTCGAGCTGTCGGCCGCTGATTCGTGGGCCTTGCTCCGTCGTGCCGTGGTGGGGCGTCTGGCGGTGGTTGTCGACGAACGACCGGAGATCTTCCCGGTGAACCATCTGGTGGATCGGGGCAGCCTGGTCTTCCGGACGGCTCCCGGGACCAAGCTCGCCGGGGCCGTGGGACGTTGGGTTGCTTTCGAGGTGGACGGGTACGACCTGGAGACGGCGACCGCCTGGAGTGTCATCGTGAAGGGAACAGCTCGTGAGGTGAACAGGCTGTACGAGGTGCTGGACGTGTTCGAGCTGCCGTTGTTCCCATGGCACTCGTCGCCCAAGCCGCACTTCATCAGGATCGAGCCCGAGAGCCTCACCGGTCGCAGGTTCGAGGTGACCAGCGGGGCTCGATCAACAGTGATGCCAGGTCCCGTTCGTCATACAGCAGACGAATAGTCCTCCCTTGAAACAGAGGGGGCGCTGGCGCCGGACCCGCCTAGCTAGCGAGGTCGCGGCGGCGGAATGCTGCTGACCCGATGGCGAGCAATGCGCCGGCGACCAGCGTCAACCAGACGATCCCCATCAGCGCGGCATTCGGCCCGGGCAGCACGGGGGAGTGCGCAAAGGGGCTGACGTCCATGACCCACCGGGGCACTCCCCAGAGCTGGCCCGTCGCTTGGGGTCCAGCCCCCCGCGAAGCCTGCCCAACAGGTCGATGACCTCGCCGCCGGTCAGGGTGGGCCACAGCGATACGTCGCCAGGCACATAGGCCAGACGCCGGTGCAGGTCCACCGCATCGCGCCATGGGTCACGGCCGAGGAGGCGCAGGGCGCCAGCATCTGCGCGCAGCAGCCCGAGCAGGACCCGCAACGTGGTGGTCTTGCCGGCCCCGTTGGGTCCCAGGAAACCGTGGACCTCACCCGAGGCGACGTTCAGGTTGAGCTTGTTGAGGACCTTGGTCCGACCGAAGCTCTTGACCAGGCCGACGACGTCGATGACTGCTGAAGGGTTTCCCGATTGGTTGTCCACAGCCGCCAAGGCAGCCCTCGGCTCGAGGGCTCGAGAGCAAGAGGGCGAGCAACACCCCGGTGGCCAGCGGATCAGCCGGCGTCCCGTCCTGATGAGGTGGCCCGGAGGTCCTGGGCCTACCAAGGGGTGACCTTGGTCCCTAGTGCTGGAGGGACGGCGGGTGAAGCCTGAGGCAACGACTGCTCTCGCATGGCGATGACATCGACGGAGGGTGATATGTGATGAAGGCTCTCGTCGTGTACGAGTCCCTGTTCGGCAACACCGAGAAGGTGGCACAGGCGATCGCGGATGGCTTGTCCGAGCATGGTGAGGTCGAGATTCTGGAAGTGACACAGGCACGGGAAGTGACGCCCGAACACCTTGACCTCCTGGTCGTCGGCGGACCGACTCATGCGTTCTCGATGACCAGGCCCTCCACCCGCGAGGACGCTGTCAGTCGGGGTGCCAGCCATGGGTCGACAACCTTCGGGTTGCGCGAGTGGCTCGACCAGCTCCACAAAGGCCGCCATTCCGAGCTCGTCGCAACGTTCGACACCCGGGTGAGCAAGGTGCGTCATCTGCCGGGTTCGGCCGCCAAGGGCGCGGCGAAGATCGCCCGCGGCCTCGGCTACTCATCCGCAGCCCAGGCCGAGAGCTTCTACGTAGAGGACGTCGGCGGTCCGCTGCTGGAAGGTGAGCTCGGTCGTGCGCAGGACTGGGGCGCATGGCTGGGAACGCAGTCCTCGATCCCGGGTGTCGACCGCGCGAAGCCAGGACGTTGAGGTGCGCTGCCCGCAGGCAGCTACGTCATCTGCCGGAGAAAAGTACGTCATTTCATGGGGTCACCGATCGTACAGATGGTGGAGAATATTCCGATGATCATGCAATCCCCACCGCCTGATCTGTCTCGCCCGTCGTCAGCGCGAACCGGATCAGGCGACCTGTTGAGTCAGCGGACAAGAACGGTGACGTCCTCCTGCTACGCCTGCAACACCCCGTTGACCCTGGCCTGCGAGCTCAGAGGCGGGGTCTGGGTTGTCTTCTGCACCCTGTGCGGCGTGGTCCGTCCACCGAGTGACGATCTGGTGCGTCAGCTTGACTCGGTGCGTCGGCTTCCCTTTGCCTTCTTCAGCTAGCAGGAGCGCACACTCAGGAGTGTCCCTGTATTCCGGGTGTGCTTGCCGCTCCCTGTGTCCCTGAAGGGAACTCAACGATCAGGGCGCCTGAGCGCCCGGAGGGCGAGCGCTGCGATGGCTGCGCCGAAGATGAACATCGCTGGCTGCAACCACAACCGATCGTCGAGCAATGCCCATTGAACTCCGATCCAGGCCATCAGGCCGACACCGAACAGACCTGACAGCTGGAGCATGCCGGGCCACCGGGCGGTAAGCCCGATCGCCAGAAAGCAGGGCGCCAGACCTACCAGGACAAGGAGCAGGACTCCGGGCCAGGTGAAGGTGTCGAACGGTGAGCCCGCGATGAGATCCGTCGTCACCCCGAATGCGCTCAGGGGATGGCGAATCATCTCCAGGCCGCCGTAGATCCCACCGAGCCCGACGAAGAGATCGAGGATCACCAACGACACGTGCCGGCTTCCCGGCCGGCTCTGCACAGCTTCTGGTGTACGACGTGGCCAGATCGACGTTGACATGACCTTCGCCTCCACCGTCCATGCTCGATTCGAAGCCCCATCCGCCACTAGGGTCCAACGTCCCTATCGCCCCGATGTCCCTACCGCTCGGAGGATGACAGATGCTTTTCGAGAGGGAGTGGTTCGGCCCTCCAGCCAAGGTCGAGCACCCATGTCGGGTTGGGCAGCTCGGAGAGATGAATGTTCGTCGGCAGACCGTCGGGAAGCGCCACGACGATCTCGCTCAGCCAGAGCGGTGAGGGCGTCTCGCAGGTCGCAGACCTGTCCGTGCGCTGGAACAGTCATACTGGCGGAGTCCCCATTACCGGCCATCTCAGATGTCCACTCGGCTGCAGTGTCTGGCACGTTGAATCGCGGTTTGGACAACCATAGAGGTGAAACGTTGAGAACGACGTCTAACCTCGAGCAGGTGATCGTCCCGGGCGCTGCGCAGACCTCTCGACGTCGTTGGGCGATGTTGGCGCTGGGAACCACGGCACAGGCCGTCGCAACCACGCTCCTTTTCGGTCTGCCGTTCCTGCTGCCCTATCTGCGCCGGACCCAGGGGCTCTCGCTCACGCAGGGCGGGGCTCTCGTCGTGGCACCTTCGCTGGGAATGGTGGTCACGCTCATCGCGTGGGGTGCCTTCGCTGACCGGTATGGCGAGCGCCTCGCCATCGTGCTCGGGCTGGGGCTGACCGGCGCGCTGGGGCTCATCGGCGCGGCGGTCGGCAGCCTGACCGGCCGGGCCGTGATCTTCGCACTCGTGGGCGCTGCAGGCGCCTCGGTGAACTCCGCGAGCGGCCGGCTGGTGATGGGCTGGTTCGGGGCCCACCAGCGCGGCCTCGCGATGGGGATCCGCCAGACAGGGCAACCGCTGGGCATCGCGATCGCAGGTGCGCTGCTGCCGCCACTGGCCGGGTGGGGTGGCCTCCGCCTCGCCCTCGCCGTCCCGGCGGTCATCTGTCTGGTTGTGACCGCCGCCGTGGTGCTGTTTGCCGCGGACCCGCCCCGTCAAAAGGTGGCTGAGAACACGACGGCGCGGTCGCCATACCGCACCCTCGTTCTGTGGCGGGTGCACGCGGCGAGCTCCCTGCTCGTGGTACCGCAGTTCGCGACGCTGGCCTTCTCCGCCGAGTACCTCGTGTCGCAGCGCGGCTGGGACGCAACGACGGCCGGGCAGCTGCTGGCCGTGGTTGCCGTCGGGGGAGCCGCAGGCCGGATGGCGTCTGGTCGCTGGTCGGACATCGCCGGGAGCCGGCTCGCGCCGATGCGGGTCATCGCCCTGACCGGGTTCGTGTCCATGCTGTTCCTGGCCGTGACTGCGTCGGCCGGCGCGTCGCTGGTGGTGCTCGCCCTGGCCGTCGCCTCCATCGTCTCGGTGTCGGACAACGGGCTCGGCTTCACGGCGACGGCCGAGCTGGCAGGCCGCGCCTGGTCAGGACGGGCACTGGGTGTGCAGAACACGATGCAGAACGTCGCCGCCTTCGCCACTGCCCCGCTCGTGGGCGCTCTCGCGGGGTCGTTCGGTTTCGCGTGGGCGTTCGCGACGGTGGCCGTCTTCCCGCTGCTGGGGGCCTGGCTGACTCCGGTGGCGGGAGAGCGACGTGCAGGCTCAGCCGGCGATGAAGGCAGCTGACCTGACCCGATGCCCTGACTGAGCTTTCGTGGAAAGGGTCGAGAGTCTCAGTGGCAGCTCGCGTCGGAGGCGATGGCTTCGAGGACTCGGTGGCCGATCGAGCTCAGGGCGCGCAGCTGGGCTTTGGTGAGCCGATCGATGACCAGCTCGCGGACCGCCTCGACGTGTCCGGGCGCGGAGGCGACAATCTTTCGGTATCCGTCGTCGGTGAGGATCGCGTTGGTGTACCGGCCGTCCTCGGGGCAGGGCTGCCGGAATACCCAGCCCTTGTTCTCCAACCGATCCACAACATGGGAAAGACGCGACAGCGACGCGTTGGCGAACATGGCAAGAGTGCTCATCCGCAGGGTTCTGTTCGGGGCCTCTGAGAGGCCTGCGAGGACCTGGTACTCGAAGTGGGTGAGCCCTGCGTCACGCCGCAGCTGGACGTCCAGTGCTGCGGGGAGCTTGATCATGATGCCCACGATCTGGAGCCAGGCGTCCATCTCCTCCGCGTTCAGCCACCGGGTCTGGGTCTTGGCCTCGACGGGATTCATGGCAGAACTCTACTACGAAAGAGACTTGACGATTCAACTAACGGGACGTGCGGTTGCAGTTGAAGCGTCAACTGAATCCTCATCCCGAACTCATCTTCGAAAGGCAGTCCCAGCCATGACCAGCATCAGCATCCTCGGCTCCGGCAAGATGGCCCGCGGCATCGGCACCCGCGCCGTCGCCGGTGGCAACAAGCTTCAGATTCTCGACCTCGACGCGCAGAAGGCCGCGGCACTTGCCACAGAGCTCGGCGGTGCCGCAAGTGGCACCATCGGAGAGCCCCTTCTTGGCGACATCGTTGTCCTGGCCCTTCCCTATAAGGCCGTGCAACCCGTGGTCGAGCAGTATGGCGACCGGCTCAACGGCAAGACGATCGTCGACATCACCAACCCGATCGACACTGCCACCTTCGCCGGACTCGTGACCCCGTTGGGCAGCTCGGGCGCCCAGGAGATTGCCAAGGCCGCCGCCGGTGCGAAGGTGGTCAAGGCGTTCAACACCACCTTTGCGAGCACCCTTGAGGCAGGTGAGGTCGACGGACAGCCGCTGGATGTCTTCATCGCCGGAGACGACGCCCAGGCCAAGGCAGCCGTATCGGAGTTCGTGGACAGCGCCGGTCTGCGGCCGATCGACGTCGGGG
>DATCQG010000150.1:0-9240 GCA_036569625.1 Dermatophilaceae bacterium
CCAGAGACCACACCTGCCGTGCCCCCGGATGCGAGATTCCCACCGAGCGCTGCGACCACGACCACTGCAAGGAGTGGAAACCCGGCGGCGCCGGCGGACCCACCGCCGAAACCAACCTCGCCGGCCTCGATCGCGGCCACCACAACCTCAAGACCACCGATTTTTGGGACAGCGACCAAGCCTTCGACGGGACCCTTCACTGGAAGACCGCCGCCGGGCGAACCATCACCACCTACCCGTACATCTACGACCACCCCGACAACCTCCCGATCGAAATCTCAACCCTGGAAGCCCACCTTGGCCGCCGGCTCGCGCCAGCAGTCAACCCCGACATCCCCCTGCCCGGACACTTCAGCATCTTCGACCACCTCGACTGGGGCCAAGCCCTGGCCCCCGCCACCCCAGGTCCCCCAGATCACACCTGGGCCAGCGCAGCACACAGCCAGAAACCACGCACAACCCCAACCCCCACCGCAACCACAGCCCCAACCGCAACCACACCCGGCATCGACGACTACCCGCCACCACCGTTCTGACGTCCGGACAACCCTAGAAGCCGCCCTCCTTGGGCAGCTCAAGCTCGGTCTTGGCCAGCTCTTCGACGTTGACATCCTTGAAGGTCACAACCCGCACGTTCTTCACGAACCGTGCCGGCCGATAGACATCCCAGACCCACGCGTCGGCCATGGTGACGTCGAAGTAGACCTCGCCACCGTCGCTGCGAACCTTCACATCCACGGAGTTGGCTAGGTAGAAGCGACGCTCGGTCTCGACGACGTGGGAGAACAGCCCGACGACGTCGCGATACTCGCGATACAGCTGCAGCTCCATCTCGGTCTCGTACTTCTCAAGGTCCTCAGAGCTCATTGCCCGCCTCCGCGCTCGGTCCGAACCACACCAACATCATCATCCATCACCGCGCCCACCATGGCAGCCACACCGGGCAGGCGCCACGACCGGCGGTGATGCACGGTCGGACCCCGGGTCATAAGCGCCGCGAAATGCTCAGGTGCCGAGTAACCCTTGTTCAGCTCCCAGGCATAGCCCGGCACCTCGAGGGCGAGCGCGACCATCATCGCGTCCCGCTCAACCTTGGCCAGGACGCTCGCGGCCGCAACCGACGAGCAGTACAAATCGGCCTTGACCATCGTCCTGACCGGGACACATGGAGCAAGGGCGACCCCGGTGTCGAGGAAGCCCAACAACCCGACCCGTTCTGGGTCCGTGAGCCAGTCATAGTTGCCGTCAAGAATGACCAGATCGGGTATAACGGGGAGGGCATCCAGCGCTCGCGTTCCGGCAAGACGCAGGGCCACCATGATTCCGTACTGATCGATCTCGCCCGGCGACGCATGTCCGACCGCATACGCCGTGGCCCACCTCTGGATCTTGGGCACCATCCGCTCGCGCATCTGGTGGGAGAGCAGCTTGGAGTCCTTCACGCCGACGGGGGCGGAACGGCATACGTCATCGATGACCACCACGCCGACCGAAACCGGACCCGCGAGAGCTCCGCGACCGACCTCGTCCATGCCGGCGAGCACCCGGTGCCCCTCGCGCTGCAGCGCGCGCTCAACCCTCAGCGAGGGCTTGCGCGATGTTGTGCCCGAGGTCATCTCGGAGCTGCCGCCGGGACCTTGTCGAACGTCCCACCGAAGTCGGACAACCATGCCAGGTGTTGGAGAGGCCAGACGACGCTGACCGCGCGCCCCACGATCAGGCTCTCCGGGACCGTGCCTTTTACGCCGCCCGAGCCTTGGTCGTGGGGGCGGGAGTCCGCGGACTCGGAGCGGTGGTCGCCCATCACCCATACCCGCCCTGGTGGGACGGTGATATCGAACGGCTGCTGACTTGGCGTGTCGCCGGGAAAGATGTAGGGCTCGGTCAGCGGTACGCCGTTGACCGTGAGCTTCTGGGAGCTGTTGCAGCAGACCACGTGGTCGCCCGGCAGCCCGATCACCCGCTTGATCAGATGGTTACCCTCATCGGTGGGCAGCAACCCGACAAAGGTCAACGTCGTGGTCACCGCGGCGGCCAGTGGAGTCCGATGGATCGGGACCTGAGCCGGCAACCAGTGATCGGGGTCCACGAAGACGACGACGTCGCCACGGCTGAGGTCGATGTGCGAAGGAACCAGCTTGTTGACGATCACCCGATCACCCTTGAGCAGGGTGTTCTCCATCGACTCGGACGGGATGTAGAACGCCTGCATCAGCCAGGTCTTCACGATGAGGGACAAGAGCAACGCCAAAGCTATGACGATCGTCGACTCGCGCAGCAGCATGAACAGGGTGCTTCGCGGAGGTCCGCTCTCAACGGTTTCGGACCGTTCAATGGGAGCCTCGGACCCGTCGGGCAGACCCCGCTCCGGCTCGGTCACGCTCACTTGCGCCCCTCCCCAGCGCCGTTGACCATGGCTACCCCGCCGATCACGTCGTCCGGTCGCACCGTGCCTCCTCCAGGATCGCTCAACTGTGGACGTGAGTCTGCCGAGTCGCTGGAGCGGTCACCCGGGTCAAGGAGACGGCTCGAATGCCAGCACACCACATGATCTCCCGGAAGCCCGCCCACATGCTTGACGTCGTCGCTCTGGTGGGCGACGGCACGGGTGCCGCCGGCCTCATTGCCACAGAGCCTAGTGCGGGCGCCTGTGAAAGTGCTGTCGCCTCAGCGAGTGCGCGTTACGTCGCGCTTCTCCTTGATCTTGGCGGCCTTGCCGCGCAGGTCGCGCAGGTAGTAGAGCTTGGCGCGACGCACGTCACCGCGGGTCACGACCTCGATCTTCTCGATGACCGGGCTGTGCAGCGGGAAGGTGCGCTCGACGCCTACGCCGAAGCTCACCTTGCGAACCGTGTACGTCTCGCCGATACCGCCGCCGTGGCGACGGATGACAACGCCCTGGAAGACCTGAACACGAGCGCGCGTGCCTTCAATGACCTTGACGTGAACCTTCACGTTGTCACCGGCGCGGAACGCCGGGATGTCGTCGCGCAGGCTGGCCGCATCGACGTCGTCGAGCTTGTGCATGTTCGCTTCGCTTTCTCGTGCGCGCCACAGGTCGCTCACGGTTCTGGTGCTCGCCACGGCGCCGTGCCGGACGAGCATTTCGTATGGGGTGCTCCTGCGAGCCGTCACTCGTTGCTCTCCCCCTGTGGCAGGGGCACGAAATCGGTGCAGGACGCGAGGAGTCAGTCTGCCACAGCAGGGGCAGCAGGCTGAAATTGGGCGAGAACTTCGCGATCCCGGGCATCCAAATCAGCCGGGTCCAGCCGGGCGATCATGTCCGGCCTGAGCTGAGCAGTGCGCCGCAGCCGCTCGTCCCTCCTCCACCGAGCGATCTGTCCGTGGTGTCCGGACAGCAGGACGTCAGGTATGCCGCGCCCGCGCCATTCGGGGGGCTTGGTGAAGACCGGGTACTCCAGCAGCCCATCCTCATGGGACTCCTCGACCAGCGACTCGGCGTTGCCGATGACCCCGGGCACCAGTCGCACGATCGCCTCGACCATCACCAGCACGGCGACCTCACCGCCGCCCAGGACGTAGTCACCCAGCGAGACCACTGTGACGGGCTGGTACTGGCGAGCCTCGTCAAGGACCCGTTCGTCGATGCCCTCGTAACGACCGCAGGCGAAGGCCAGCCATGGCTCAGCCGCCAGCTCGTGAGCCATGGCCTGCGAGAACGGAACACCGCCAGGACCGGGAACCAGCAGACGGGGAACCGCTCCGTGCTCCCCGGTCGACATGACGTGGTCCAGGGCCTCGCCCCAGGGCTCAGGGCGCATCACCATGCCGGCGCCGCCGCCGTAGGGGGTGTCATCAACGGTGCGATGACGGTCGTGGGTAAAGTCACGCAGGTCGTGGATCTTCACGTCGATCAGGCCTTGCCGACGCGCCTTGCCGATGAGCGAGACATCCAGGGGTGAGAGGTACTCCGGGAAGATGGTGACGACGTCCAGCCTCATGACCGCGTCGCTCACAGCTCGTCCAGGTCCAGCAGGCCTGCGGGCGGGTCCAGCACGATTCGGCCACCTTCGAGGTCGACATCTGGCACGATCTCCGAGACGAACGGAACCAAGGCCTCGCGACCGTCGCTCAACCGCAGGACCAACAGGTCCTGGGTCGGCCGGGACTCCAGAGCGGTTACCACGCCGACCTCGTCGCCGCCGACGGTCACGGCCTTTAGCCCGACAAGATCCCTTTCGTACCAGCTGTCCTCGTCGCCGTCGTCCTCGAGGACATCGCCCAATAGCCTGATACCACGCAGCGCTTCTGCCCCAGTGCGGTCCTCGGTGTGCTCGAAGCCGAGCAGGAGGACGCCGTTGTGGTCGCGGGCGCTGCGCAGCACCAGCGGACCTGCTGTCGCCGGCTCGGTCACGAAACTGGCTCCGGGCACGAAGCGGTCGCCAGGGGAAGCCGTCAGAACCTGAACGGTCACTTCACCGCGAAGCCCGTGGGCCTTGCCGATACGAGCGACGACAACCTGCATGAGCCAGTCCCTCGGGCTATCGCTGCCGATCCGTGTCGACGATGTCAACCCGCACGACCTGGCCGCCCGCGAGGGCGCCCATCACGGTGCGAAGGGCGCTGGCCGTGCGTCCCGCGCGACCGATGACACGACCGAGGTCATCGGGATGCACCCGAACCTCGAGGATCTCGCCGTGGCGGAGCTCCTTGCGCCGGACAGCGACGTCCTCGTCGTGGTCGACGATCCCCTTGACAAGGTGCTCCAGCGCTTCTTCGAGCACGATCAGGCCTCAGCCTTGTCGGCAGCCTTCGACTCAGCCTTCTCGGCCTTCGACTCAGCCTTCTCAGCCTTCGACTCAGCCTTCTCAGCCTTCGGCTCAGCCTTCTCAGCCTTGTCAGCCTTCGGCTCCGCCTTGTCAGCTTTCTCGGCCTTCTCGGCCTTCTCGACCTTGGGCTCGGCTGAGTCTGCCTTCGGCTCGGCCTTCTTGCGCCGCGCGGTCGTGGCCCCGTCCTTGGACTCGGCCATCGCGGAGGTGGCGGCCGTCTCATACAGGGCAAGCTTGTCGGCCTTCGGCGCTGCAAAGCGCAGAGTGCCCTCGGTGCCCGGAAGCCCCTTGAACTTCTGCCAGTCACCGGTGATCTTCAAGAGGGCGGCAACCTGTTCGGTCGGCTGCGCTCCGACTCCGAGCCAGTACTGCACGCGCTCGGAGTTGATCTCGATGACCGAGGGATCCTCGGTCGGGTGGTACTTGCCGATCTCCTCGATCGCCCGACCGTCGCGCTTGGTGCGCGAGTTCATGATGACGACGCGGTAGAACGGTGCATGGATCTTGCCTATGCGCTTCAAACGAATCTTGACGGCCACAGTTGTGGTGACTCCTGTTTCTTGTCTGGAGTGAGTCGACACGGCTTCCGCGTGGGGACACGGCTCGTGACACTCGAAGGACACGCCCGAAGCGGCGAGAGGGGCCGCAGACAGGCGAGTACGCCCGTCATTGTGCCAGACCCGCCCCAGTCTTTCGAACCCACGCCGGCGCTCCGTCCGATCATCCCCCTAATCGGGCCGACATGGGCCCCACCTGTCCCAGCCGGTAAAGTCGGGACCGCTGGCCGTTGCAGGGCCGGCCCTGAACTCGAGACTCCTGGGGATACATGCTCTACCTGTTGACCAGAACCGTTCTGGCTCCGGTCGCCCGGGTGATCTATCGCCCCGTCATCGAGGGGCCGGAGAACATCCCCCGCAAAGGACCACTCCTGCTGGCGAGCAACCATCTCTCCTTCATCGACAGCTTCGTCATCCCCCTGGTCGCCCCACGCCGGGTCGTGTTCCTCGCCAAGTCCGAGTACTTCACCGCCCCCGGCATACGCGGACTGTGGATGCGATGGCTCTTCACGGCCATGGGCGCCGTCCCCGTCCAGCGCGGAACCCTCGGTGGCGCAGCCCAGGAAGGGCTGGACAAGGCGCTGGAGGTCCTCCAGAACGGCCTCGCGTTCGGCATCTACCCCGAGGGAACGCGCTCCCGTGATGGTCGCCTCTACCGCGGTCGCACCGGCGTGGCCTGGCTGGCATTGACCGCGGGCTGCCCCGTGGTGCCGGTGGCACTCTCGGGCACGCAGAACATCCAGCCAGTGGGCTCAAAGGCCCTGCGGATCCGCAGAATCACCATCCGGTTCGGCGAGCCGCTGGACTTCAGCCACCTGCGGGGAGCCAAGCCCGGCCTGGCCCGACGCGAGGCCACCGACGCCATCATGGCCGCCATCCGGGAGCTGTCGGGCCAGGAGCTCGTCCCGCACTACAACCAGCCGCGCTCGCGCTGAACGGGCGAGGGGGGTGGGGAGACAGACTTCACGGAACCTTCACCGAACCACCAACAGAATCAAGGGGTTCGGAGCCGAGGATGAATGATGCAGGCCACCAGACGGTGGTCTGCATCATTGCGACGGTGGGAAAACCTAAATAATGACGAGCCCCTTCGGGACCCGAGACAATGACATGCGTCGACAAAAGGAGCTAATCGCCCTACGCAGGCTGCAGGCAAAGAGCAAGAGGCGCAGAAGCATCGTGACCTCCGCCTTCGGACTGATCGTCGCCGGCGCGGTCGTCGTCGGCGCGGTCGTGGCCATGATGATGTTCGCCTCCAAGCCGACATCATCACTGGCAGGCCAGTCGCTCACGAGCTCCGGCGACACGCAGGGTATGAGTGGCGACATGCCCGGGATGGACATGGGCCCCGGCTCCAGCGACGTACCCGCGGCGGATCCCACCCCCGCCCCTACTTCCGATCCCGGCTCAGGTGACATGCCAGGGATGACTGGCGACATGCCCGGGATGGACATGTACCCCGTTCCCAAAGACATACCCGCGACCAAACCCACCCCCGATCCCCACTCGAGCGACATGCCGGGGATGACTGGCGACATGCCCGGGATGAGTGGCGGAGATGGCCACAGCGAGACGGCGGTGGCGAACCGACCCCTGGCGCCGGTCCTCGGGACCTTCGGTGGAGGGACATCGGCTGTGATGTTGGCAGCCGGTTTCCTGCGCCGCAGGGATCACGCCCGTGACATGGCCAAGAAAGCCGCCCGTGCCGCTCGGAGGAGCCAGAAATGAGCCTGGACCTGCGGCCCCGGACCAAGGGCACCCTGCGCGATCTCCCCACTGACGCCACGGCTGACCCGGACAACGAGCGCTTCGAACAGCTACCGGGTGAAGCACTGGGACACGACCTGCTCAAGCACCGAGCCGTATCCGCGGTGCTGCGCAGCCGCTGGTACCCCGGCGTTTTCCAGATCCCGATCGCAGCAGTGTTCGGACTCGTCGCCTACGAGCTCCTGGCGGGGCCCCCGTCAGCGCACGACAACGCCGGTACGGCCCTGATGTGGGTGCTGTGGTGGCCGCTCCTTCCGATCGTCTACGTGCTCTTCGGGCGGTTCTGGTGCGCGGTGTGTCCGTTCGCGGCTCTGTCCGACCTGGTCCAGAAGCTCGTCGGTGCGAACCGCCCCGTGCCACTCTTCCTGAAGCGGTACGGCATCTGGGTCATCGACGGCATCTTCCTGTCCATCACCTGGGCCGACCACGTGTTCGGGATCGTCGAGTCCCCCTGGGGGTCCGGAATCCTGCTGCTGCTGCTGACCTTCTCCGTGATCGTGTCCGGGGCGTTCTTCCAGCGGCGCACCTTCTGCCGGTACCTGTGCTTCCTCGGTGGGCTGTCCGCCAACTACTCCCGGACCGGCATGGTCGCCCTGCGCGCCAACACCGAAGTCTGCGCGACATGCACCGCCAAGGCCGCCTGCTACAACGGCACCGACAAGGTCGCCGGGTGCCCGTTGTTCTCGTTCCCTCGCACGATGGAGGACAGCGCCAACTGCAACGTGTGCGGAAACTGCATCAAGAGCTGCCCCAACGATGCGATCACCCTTACGGTCCGGCGGCCGACCAAAGAGCTGTGGTTCCTGCGCAACCCGAAGATCGAAGAGTCATTCCTGGCGATGGCGATCATGGGAATCGTCGTCATCCAGAACATCACCATGCTGCCGATCTGGACCGACGTGCTCGACGCCATCAACGCGGCTACGGGCATCTCCAGCTACCCAGTCATCTTCACCGCTGCCTTCGCTGTGGGCGTCTCCGTACCTGTCGCATCGCTCGCACTAGCGGCCAAGGTCGCGTCCCGGGGGAACCTGGAGAGCACCGTCAAGAACTTCGCCAGGTTCGGGTACACCCTGATCCCGCTCGACGTCGCGGCACACGTCGCGCACAACCTGTTCCATCTGCTCGCCGAGGGCAACTCGGTGTTCTACACCGTCGGTGCATTGTTCGGAGGGCACGCGAGCGGCTCCCCAGCCCTGGTAGGAAACGGGACGATCCAGGTGCTGCAGTTCATCCTGCTCGCCCTCGGGCTGGCCGGGTCCCTCTACACCGCCCGGCGGATCGCACACCGCAGGTATCTGACTCCCGCGCGCCGACGCTCCACCCTGATCCCCTTCACGGCCCTGATCCTGGTGCTCGGAGCACTCAACGTGGTCATGTTCATCTTCCCCATGGCGCACCGGATGTAAAACGCGCACCGGCCGCTCAGCGGTTCTGCCAGGCCTCGGGATCCTGCGCGAGGCGGCGCACGTCAGCCGGCAGATCTCCGCTGAGCAGCTGTTCGAGACTGGTCCCGTCGAGAACGCGTCTCAGGCCCGCGCGCACGGCAACCCACACGTCGGGCAGGTGCTGGGCGACCCCGTCGTACGACGTCTCGTGCGGCCTCAGCCCGCGCACCTCTGCGAGCGGGCCGTCGACCGCCCGGAAGATCTCGCCGAGGCTGATCTGGGCTGCCGGCCGGGACAGCGTGTAACCACCGCTGGGGCCACGATGGCTGACCACGATCGTGGCACGACGCAGGTCGGCCAGGATCGCCTCGAGAAACTTGCGCGGCAGGGTCTGGCGGCGGGCAAGGGTGTCCACGGAGATCGGAACGCCGCCCGCCTGTGCCTCTTGGGCCAGCATGAGCATCGCCCGGATGGCGTAGTCGGTTCTGGCAGAGATGTCCACAGGGTCGATTGTGGCGGTCAGGCCCCGACGACCACACCCCGACGTCGGCGGATGCCACGCTCGAAGCCGGAGAAGACCGCGTCGACGGCGATGCCAATCGCCAGGATGGCGATCATCAGGGCGATCATGTACGCCGTGTCGCCCAGCTCGCGGCTCTGGGTCAGGAAGACGCCGAGACTGGGCCGGTTGGCGATGGAGACCAGAAGCTCACCGGCCAGCAGGGAACGCCAGGCGAA
>DATCQG010000151.1:0-6705 GCA_036569625.1 Dermatophilaceae bacterium
TCGGGCCGAGGTGGTCGAGGGTCAGCTCGATCGGGAACGCGCCAGTGTAGGGGACCAGGCCGTAGGTCGGCTTGTGCCCGACCGTGCCGGAGAACGAGCTCGGGATGCGCACCGATCCGCCCTGGTCACCACCGAGTGCGATGTCGACCTCGCCCATGGCGACAAGCGCCGTACTGCCGCTGGACGAGCCGCCGGTGGTCCGGGTCGTATCCCACGGGTTACGGACCGGCCCGCTGTCGGAGGTGTGGCTGGCACCGGAGAAGCAGAGACTTTCGCAGACGGACTTGCCGACCACGGTCGCGCCGGCCTCGAGCAGGCGGGTGACCACGGTTGCGTCGTACTTGGGCACGTAGCCCTCGACCGTGCGCGAGCCGTTCATCATCGGCACTCCGGCCACGGAGATGTTGTCCTTGATCGCGACCCGCAACCCTTGCAGCGGACCGCTTGCGGCGCCGGGGATCTCGGTGCGGGCGTACCACGCGCCGAGCGGGTTGTCCGCCGGAGCCGGGAAGGAGCTGCTGCGCCCTGTGGGGGCCGACGGCGCGGTCTCGGCGTACAGCCGCTCCACTGCGTCGTACGCTGCTGCTGACCCGGCGGTGAGGTTCTCGAAGGTCTCGAGTTCATTGTCGGACAGGGTGATCCCGAACTTGCTTCCAGCGGTGATCAGGTCGTCATGGTTTGGGGGACGAAAGGCCATCTTCACTCCTTGCGGTGGTCGAGCCATCGAGGCCCAATCAGACTGGTCCGGGCAGTGTGCCGTTCACGGCTGACGCCCGATGGTGGTGGCGGGTGCAGGGCCAGCGTATGCGGCGGCGTTGGTGACCGGGTTGCGGAAGCCGAAGGTCAGCGCCACGGCCTCAGCGACGTCGGTGATCGTGGGCGATCACCGCAAGCGCCGATCCGCTTGTGACACTTCCGTATGGCTACTTTGCGGTAGTTCGTTGGGGGCTCCAAACCGTCCAATAGCCCCGTTCCCGTTGTGGGCGGCCTGAGCAGCACCGAGCGCCCGACCAGCGGCTAGATGTCCTCTAGATGGCCACCAGAAGGTCAACTACGGCGTCGCATGGACCGATGCCGGACACGTCGAAGTCCAAGGCTTTGCCTCCCAAGATGTGCACCGCCTCATCTACTGACTGTGGCCAGCCAAACTGGCCCCGGGTGCCGCGGCGCTCCCATCTGACACTCACAATCGCCCGCTAACATCCCGGCATGCGTATCTTGAACCGGGCTTGTGCTGCCGCGGCCGTGGGCATTCTGTTGGCTGGCTGCGCCGGGTCCGGTGTCTCGAACCGCGCCCCCAGCTCTCCGATCGCGCCCGCTCGGTCGGCACCATCCCAAACCTCGCCTGCGACCACACACACGATGACGGTCAGGTCGGCCATGGCACCGTTCGTGCTGCCCTCCGCTGTGTCGCGCCCGATCGTGTACCCGGCGGGTGGAGGGCTGCTCATCGTCGGCGGCCTGACCGCCGCAGACCGCACGACGCAGGCGATCCTGAAGGTAGATCTGACCGGCGCGACGGTGCAGCCGGCAGGCCGGTTGCCGGTTCCCGTGCATGACGCAGGGGGCGCCGTGGTGGGCGGTCGGGATCTCCTCTTCGGCGGCGGGTCGACCGCGGTGACCAGCGCAGTCCAGGACGTCACACCGGGGACGTCCCCGCGGGTGGTCAGCCACCTCCCGCAGCCGCGCGCTGACCTCGTCGCGATCGGCGATGGCAACACGGGTTACGTCCTGGGCGGTTTCGACGGCGCGCAAGGATCGACCACAATTCTGCGGACCCGGGACGGGCGGACGTTCACGGTCGTGGGCTCTCTGCCGGTCACCGTGCGCTACCCCGCCGTCGCGGTCGGCGACGGGTCGATCTGGCTCTTCGGCGGCGAACACGCAGGCAAGCAGGTCAGCGACGTCCAAAGGATCGACCTGGCAACCGGTCACGGAAACGTCGCCGGGCGGCTGCCGCGTCCTCTGGCACACGCCGGCGCCTTCACGTTGGCGGGTGCGATCTTCCTCGCCGGCGGGCGCACCGGGGACACGGAAACAGACACCGTGATGCGCTTCGACCCCGCAACTGTGAGATTCTCGGCCGCTGGACACCTGCCCGCTGCCCGGTCCGACTTCGGTGTCGCGGTGGTTGCCGGCATCGCCTACCTGGTGGGCGGGGAGAACCCCAAGCCCTTGGACACAGTCATCGAAGTCCGTGCCAGCGCTGGAGGAACACCGTGACCGATCAACAACATCGGGCGCCATCACCGCTGACATTTCGTCGACGAGTGCTGATCTTACTGGGACCGCTCGTCACGCTCCTTGCCGTCATCGGCGTCGGCTCCCGGTGGGTCCTGGCCGGGGCAGGCACTCGTTCAGCCCCGGCAGCGCAAGGACGGCCGGTGCACCGGGCTGCCACGACCCCGCCGCGACCGCTGGCAACGACATCCACGCCACCGAGGTCCCAGTCGACGAGCGGGGGGCCATCATCGCCCGGTACCGCGAGGTCGCCGGGAGCCATGTAGGCCCGTGCTTCACGAAACTGCCCGACCCCAAGGATCATCCGGTGTTCAAAGACGACTAGGTCAGGTCAGGCAACATGGGCTGCGGTGTGACGAGATCTCGGCATGTGCGGTAGGAGGGTTGGGTGTCGTGCCAGACCGGGTGTGATCCGTGGTGGGCCTGTCGTCGTTGCTGCCACAAGCGTTTGGAAGGTGGTCTCCAGCCGGGCGGGGAACCCAAACACGGCACTGTAGAGAACCGACTCCACGTCGCCTGTGACCACGCTGAGGGCCAGCGTGGGCCTGTCCGCCCAACGCACTAGAGCGTGTAGGACTCGACTCCCAAGGTTCCACTGCTCGGTCTTCTCCCCGGATACTTCCTGCACCAGTTGCCTCCGTCCCGCCGATGTGCTGAGCGTCGTGCTCTTGGACACGTTCCATGTCGTTGGCGAGCGAATCGGTAGCGCCCAGCTCCGGCGGGGTCGCAGCAGTGCCCTCATCACCCTCGGTGGGGGTCCGGCCGGGAGAACTCGCTGAACCCGGCATGCGATTCAGCCCTGTCGTCCGCATTTCGTCATGGCTGGAGGATGGGCCAGAGCGCGTTGGGTGGCAGCAGATCCATCCCGTCGGGGTTGGCCAGGTACCCGGGTGCCTTGCCAGGGGTGCCCTGGTGGCCGTACTGCCAGACGACCCGGTTGGTCCGTGGGTCGACGACGATGAGGCGGTTGTTGGCGTCGTCGGTGGCGAAGACGTCGCCGTTGGGCAGCGGCAGCGCGAGCGAGGGCTTGTTGAGCTGGGCGGCCCCGGTCGGACGGTAGCGCCACAAGGCCTTGCCTGTGCGGTCGAAGACGACGATCTGGCCGGGGGAGCTGTAGTCCACCGTGAGGTAGCGGCCGGGGGAGATCTCGTTGGTGTCCGAGGGGTAGACGACCCCGGGCGGGTGGGTGCTCCACGCGACGGACCCGTTCAGGCTCATCGCGTCGACCCAGTCCCCGTTGATCTCGGTGACCAGATAGCGCCCGTCGCGCATCGGGAACGCCCCGTTGGGGCTGCCGAAGTGTGTCGGAGGCTGGTGGTGGCAGGACCCGGTGGTGCCCAGCTGCGCCGACGGTCTGGACGCGCCGGGGCGGACGAAGAGCAGTCGACAGTTGCGGATGTCGGGGATCAGCAGCCGGCCATCGGGCAGGAGCATCGCGTCGTCCGGGTTGGACACGTGCCCCACACTCGCTCCGGGACGCCCCGGTGTTCCGTACCTGTAGACGATGTGTCGGGTGGCGATGTCGATGACGCTGACTACCTGGTCCTCCTCCTGGGTGGCCACGATCTGGGTGCCGTCCGGGGTGAAGAACACGTCGTCAGGACGCACAAAGGTCTGGCCGGGAGCAAGGTCCCCGGGTCGGGGGAACTCCCACAGCGTCCGACCCTGCGGGTCGATGAGCACGAGTCGGTTGTTGTCTTCGTCCGCGACCACGACCGGTCCGGGAAGCACATGTGGGTCCGAGCCGGGAGCCAGGAACGCCCCGGTGAGCGGGGAGAGCCGAGCAAGCGCACCAGCGATGGTGCCTGTGACCGGTGTCGTGGCCGGCTTCGTGGCCGGTGTCGTGGCCGCGGGTGAGGACCCTCGGGACGGCACGGACCCGGAGGTGGTTGAGCCTGGTGCGCTGACCGGGGTGCTGGAGCACGAAGAGAGAAGCATCACCGAGAGGGCCAGGGACAGCAAGCCGAATACAACGACGCGGCGGGCCGTGGTCACGCGTCAGTTCCGTGCACGGCGCTCACAGCGGGTAGGGGTTCGCGAGCCATTCTGCAGCAAGACACCAGTGGTGGAAGAGGCGCGGGCTTGGGAACCGTCGCAAGCGAGAACGTACTCGCACCGGCCGATCTGATGATCGGTGATTGTGGTCGAGACTTCACAAGTTTTCTCCACTCGCTGGGTCGGCGTGTTCCTCGGATGGATCCTGCAGGAGAACGTCAGCGGGCAGTAGGGCACTTGGTCCCTTCCAAGGAAAGCGCGGCGGTAGGGCGGTTCTTGGCCAACACGACTCGTCGGGTCGTTCGTGTCCTGCGTGGCTTCTTCATCTCAGGAGGATCGGTGACCGGTTGCAGATCCGACCGCGGGACTACGTCTCACGCCCGCTCGACCGCACCAGCCCACACCCACACCTCATATTGATGGGGTGGAACTCCGAACCTGACCCGGACGGCCCGCTTCGTCCACGCAATCGCGTGGGCTTGCACTTGCTCATCGACACCGTCCTCCCACAACACCCATGCCCGCACCCGCTGCGGGTCGGCCAGGGTGCTGACCGTCAACTTCCCCATCTGCTCCGGCTGCAGACTCCGGGGTTCACGTTAGGCGATGCGCGGACGTTCGGTCATGCTTCAGGGTGTCGAACAGGTGTTCTGGTACCAGGCTCGGCTTGGATGACGGCCGAGCGACTGACTCCGGACTGCGACGGCGCCCTCCCAGCACGGCCGCGGTCACGCCGACCGAGGACGTGACGTTCAGCAGCAGAAGGAGATATGCGCAACCAAGGGTTGCGCATATGGTTTCCATAAACTACCGTGATGTGCAACCAAACGTTGCAGGAAGCGGGACGACCATGGAGTACGGAAGCATCGAGCGCGAGATCCACGTGGACGCCTCTCCTGAGGTCGTCTTCGAGGTCGTCAGCAGTCCTGAGCATCTCAAGGAGTGGTGGCCGGACGAGGCGGAGATCGAGCCGGCGGCCGGCGCCACGGGCCGCATCGTCTTCCATCGCGCCGCACCCGAGGAGGCGCTGGTTGTTCCGATCATGGTCGTCGACGCCCAGCCGCCGCGCCGCTTCTCGTTCCGCTGGGTCTACGAGGCGGGAGCGGTGCCAGGGCCGAGCAACTCGCTGCTGGTGACCTTCGACCTCGAGCCGTCGGGGGAGGGGACCCGGGTGAGGATGACCGAGACCGGCTTCCGCGAGCGGGGCTGGGAGGCGGCCGTTCTGGAGCAGGCCTACCAGGAGCACAGCGAGGGTTGGGACTACTTCATCCCCCGCCTCGGTAAGTACGTCGCACGGCTGGTGTCGTCGTCATGACGGTCGCTGTGGACGACGACCTCTGGTCGGCGATCGGGGACCCCACGCGTCGTCGGATGCTCGACTTGCTCCTGGCCGATGGCGAGGGAACAGCCACGAGCCTCAGCGAGCACATGCCGGTGACGCGTCAAGCGGTCGCGAAGCATCTCGGCGTGCTCGACCGCGCCGGCCTGGTCCACGTCACACCCGCCGGTCGCGAGATGCGCTACCGGGTCGACGAAGCGCAGTTCGCCCGCGCGGTGGCCCAGCTGGCCGCGGTCGGGACGGCCTGGGACGCACGTCTGCGGCGCATCAAGCGGATCGCCGAGGCGATCCAGCGCACTCAAGACCAGACCAACCAAGACAAGACGAAGGAGTAGGACATGGTGGACATCCTCCACAGAATCGGCGTCAAGGACTCGTCCCCGGACAAGGTCTACGACGCGTTGACCACGCTCGACGGCCTGTCCGGCTGGTGGGCCAGCGACACGAAGGGATCCGTCGAGGTCGGCGGAGTGATCGAGTTCCGCTTCGAGCCCGGCGGCTTCGACATGCAGGTCGTCGAGCTCAAACCGGCAGAGCGCGTCCTCTGGCAGGTCGTCGACGGCCCGGCCGAGTGGATCGGCACGACGGTGAACTGGGAGATCAAGCAGGAAGGTGAGTACACCATCGTCCTGTTCAGCCACGTTGGCTGGAAGGAGCCGGTCGAGTTCATGCACCACTGCAGCACCAAGTGGGCCGTCTTCCTGATGAGCCTGAAGTCGCTTCTCGAGTCCGGCACCGGCAACCCGGAGCCGCGCGACGTCAAGATCAGCAACTGGCACTGACCTCGCTGCCACAGGGACCCCTGCCGGGCCCAACATCGAAGCTGAGCGATACTCCTCCCGCGCTGAGCACATGGCCCTGAGTCATCCGCGCTCCCTCCATGGATTCAAAGCAGTCTGGCGACAGCGCCACGCATCACATGGACCGCTGACAGATGCTCCGGTCGGCCATCGCGCTTTGGACACCGCGGCTTGGCTCCGACGCGTCCGGTCATCGATCCGGTTGCGGACATCGAGGCTTGCCGGCGATGCGTCCGGTAATCGTTCGGCTTGCGCACGCGCTGTCGGCTCGATCCCCTTCCTTTGTGTGGCATGGCGCTCTCTGCTGGAACAGCACGCGCGGTGCTGGCC